>NZ_JANSIV010000021.1:0-1096 GCF_047502705.1 Synechococcus sp. H70.1 | reverse complement strand
AGAATTGCTGGGATCCCTGCAGGGGCAGCTGCCCAAACGCGGCTTTTTGATTCTAAAAGATGGGAAGTGGCACCCTGTCCACCTCAGCCGACGCCGCGCCCAGGTGCGCCGCCTGCTGCAAGAGTATCTGCGCTCCCTTGAGCAGCCGGAGCCGCCCCAGGTGTTGATGGCCCGCAGCCGCTGTCATCTTTGCCACTGGCGGGAGCACTGTCGACAGCTAAACGCCGCCACCCAGCCCCTCAGCCTGCTGCCAGGCGTAACCGGATCCCGCTATCCCCTGTTGCAAGAGGCAGGGATCAACTCGATTGAGGCCTTAGCTAACGCCCGCCTGGAGATGCTCCAGGCTATCCCCAAGCTGGGAGACGGCGTGGCCCTGCAACTGCAGCTTCAAGCCCGTGCCACCCTCAGCCGCAAGCCCCTTTGGCTGCAATCCCCGCCGCAAGCTCTGCCAACAGCGTCCGTGGAGCTGTACTTCGATATCGAGGCGGATCCCCGCCACAACGTCGCCTACCTGTTAGGCTTGCTAGTGGTAGAACAAGCAGAGGGAAACACAATTGTCAACTACCACGGCTGCTTGGCTGCCGAACTGCAGGAAGAAGGGCAAGCCTGGCAACAGTTTTTACAATTGGTTCAACGTTACCCTGAGGCGCCCATCTATCATTTTCATGACTTTGAAATACAGACTTGCCGACGCCTGGGGGAGCAGTACCAAACGGATCCGCGAGAGGTGCGACAACTGTTGCAGCGCTTCGTGGATTTACACAGCTGGGTTCGACGCTCGGTAGTGCTCCCCATTGAGAGCTACTCTCTGAAAAACATTGCCCGCTGGCTGGGGTTCAAGTGGCGACTACCGGAGGCTAATGGAGCCCACTCCATCTATTGGTACAGCCAGTGGTTGGAAACACGAGATCGCCGCTATCTGGAACAGTCACTCATTTACAACGAGGACGACTGCCGAGCTACCTATCACCTTAAAGCCTGGTTAAGTCAAAGTGCGGCTCTTGAGTCCGTTAATAGCCTCTCCCTGCTAGCTGACGGGACTGCAAGCGCCGCGGTGAGTTGGTTGGGGAAAAAGAATCCCCCTAGTGGGGGCTGA
>NZ_JANSIV010000020.1:0-1775 GCF_047502705.1 Synechococcus sp. H70.1 | reverse complement strand
CTGTTGCAGGTGCGCAGTGTTATCCGGCAGCATATGGCGCGGCGGCAAGAGTTGCTGGAAGAGCTGGAAGCTTGTTGGCGCTTGAGCAGGGAGGGTCGGGGAGAAGGTGGGCAAGTTGGCTAAGCAAAGGATCCCCTTTGAGGCGGAGGGCTATTTTTTGGGATTTCTTCCTGATAAGGATGGCCAGCTCAAGTACCTGCGCTGGCAGGTCGGCTCGGAAGTGTTTGCCGGCAAGATCCCCAAGCCGCTGCGCTCTGAGCTCTACCGCAGCCTCAAGCCGGGGGATAGGGTGCAGATTGCGGGGGAGCGGGAAGTGAATCTGCTGAAGGGGCGAGAGAAATGGGTGCTCTACCGTGTGGTTCGGATCCCAGCCATATCTCCCCCAAAAGCTGCTCCAGAATCAAAGGAAAAGAGGCAAGGGGTCGTCTTGGTCTGCCAGAAGTCCGACTGCTGTCGGCGGGGGGCGCTGGAGGTGATGCAGGCTCTGCAGACTTACCTAGCAGTCTATGAGGGCATCCGCGTGCAGGGGGTGGGCTGCCTGAAGAACTGCAAGCGGGGGCCGAACGTGGTGTTCCTGCCCGACAAGGCTCGCTACAGCGGCGTTTCTTCGCAAGAGATCCCGGCTCTGTTGGAGCGGCACTTTCCACTGGCGCACACAGGCACTCTAGGTGGCAACATCTGCCAGAAAAGGGGGCCGTAACCCTGCCTGCTGCCAGCAACCTCCCTGGGATCTAATCCTGGACGCGGACAACCTGCTGAGCCTGGGCAGAGTGCTCGGCGGCCTCGGCCACAGCCAGGGCGTGGAGCATTTTCCCAGTATCCACGTAGAGAGGACTGCCGCAGCGCAGGTGAGCCAGCACCAGGCGGGTATCTTGCTCAAACAAGCTGTGGCGGGATCCGGTCTCCAAGGGGTGGGCGCTGCCGGGGCGCAACAGCATTGCCTCTTCGCCGTTGATCAGCAAGCCGCCCCGCTGGCCATGGAACTCCAACAGGCGCTGGGAACACCACAGGGAATCCCCTTTGCCATAGGTCAACACGGCCAGTAGCCCATTGGCAAAACTCAGTTGGGCAGTGCAGTAGCAACTGTTGTAGCGGTGGGGCAAGTCTGGGCCCTCATAGCGCAGCTGGCAGCTCACCCGCTCGACCTTTCCCAACAAGTCCACCAGGCGGTGGATGCGGGAGACAGCCCCCATGAGGGGGAAGCCAAACAGCTCGGGCCGATAAGTCCAGCGGTCGGGGGCAGGGTGGGCGGCAGTAAGAGTAAGGTAGCGAACGGCAAACAACTTGCCCAGCCCTGGCAGCTCCCGCCTCAGCAGCTGGTGAACGCCGCTGAGGAGCTCAATGTGCTCCACGTGCAGCAGCAGCTGCCGCTCCGCTGCCAATTGCACCAGCGAGCGAGCTTCGGCAACGCTGAGGGCGAGGGGATATTCCACAACAGTGTGGATCCCGGCCTCCAGAGCGGCACGGGCAATGGCCGCGTGATCCCGATTGATGGTGCTAACAAACACCAAATCCAGCTGCTGCTCGCAAAACAGGGAAGACCAGTCGGAATAGGCAGCAGCCCCCAACTCAGCGGCAAAAGCAGCACTCCGCTCGGGCGTTCGGCCAGCAACTGCCACAATCTGCACCTGTCCATCTTTGCGCAAGGCTTCTGCCCGTGAGCGAGCGGCGTAGCCAGTGCCGATGATCCCCACCCGCAAGGCCTGGTTCCTCCCCTAGCCTGTTTCTGTCTGTAGCATCCCACAGAAGGGATCCCTTCCACCACCCCAACTGGG
>NZ_JANSIV010000019.1:0-11333 GCF_047502705.1 Synechococcus sp. H70.1 | reverse complement strand
CTCCATCGCTTGGTGGTGATTGTCGGCCCCTGTTCCATCCACGATCCCGAAGCGGCCCTGGAGTACGCCCATCGCCTTAAGCGGGTAGCCGACCGAACCCGCGAGCACTTAGTGATTGTGATGCGCACCTATTTTGAGAAGCCGCGCACCACAGTGGGCTGGAAGGGGCTGATTAACGATCCCCACCTGGATGGCTCCTGTGATATCGCCACCGGCTTGCAACTGGCCCGTTCCATCCTGCTGCAGATCAACGAGCTGGGCTTGCCCTGCGCCACGGAGATGTTGGATCCGGTAACCCCTCAATACACCGCAGATCTGGTGAGCTGGGCAGCCATCGGCGCTAGAACCATTGAAAGCCAGACCCACCGGGAAATGGCCAGTGGCCTCTCTATGCCCGTGGGCTTCAAAAATGGCACCGACGGACGGCTGGAGATTGCCCTCAACGCCATCCTGTCCGCTAGCCACCCCCACAGCTTCCTGGGCATTGGCCAAGACGGCAGGACGGCTTTGGTAAAAACCACCGGCAACCCTGACCGCCACATCGTGTTGCGGGGAGGTGGTGGCAAGACCAACTATGGGCCGGAGGATGTGGCGCGGGCGGCCCTGCTGATGAAGGATCAAGGGATCCCGCGCTCAGTGATGGTGGACTGCTCCCACGACAACTCCCACAAAGACTACCGCCAGCAGGGAGCCGTCTGTCGAGCAGTGCTGCGGCAGTACCAAGAAGGGCAGCGGGCCTTGATGGGACTGATGCTGGAGAGCAACCTCAAGCCGGGCAAGCAAACTTGGCAGAAGGGAGTGCCGCTCCAGTACGGTGTCTCCATTACTGACGGCTGCATTGGCTGGGAGGAGACAGAGGAGCTCCTGCAGGAGATGGCGGCAACCGTGGCGGGGAAAGCCCTGGCCCTGAGCCATTGAGCCCTTGGACAAGCTCCAGCCTTGTCTAGAGTTGTCTAGGTCTTCCAGGGGAGAGGGGCAGCGCTAAGATCCTGTTGTCCCTCTTCCCCTGTTCCAAGGGGACCGTTCTTGCCAAAACCTTTTTTGCTTTTCTTGAGCCTGTGGTTACCCTCCAACTGGCTTCCCCCACTTCTGAGGCCTGGATTGAGCAGGCCACCCATCACCTTGACCTTATTTTGTTGGACCACGCCAACTGCGAGAAAAAAGCGGCGGGTAACGCCCTCAGTCTCCTCTTTCGCTACCCAGCCAACGGGCGGCTGGTGGAAGCCCTTTCGCCACTGGCGCGGGAGGAGCTGCAGCATTTTGAGCGAGTCCACCGCCATTTGCAGCGGCTGGGGATCCCCTTTAGGCCCCTGTCGGCTGCTCCCTACGCTAGCCGCCTCAACCAACACTTGCGCCGCCGTGAGCCAGAGCATCTTCTGGATACGCTGTTGGTGGCCGCCATCATCGAGGCTCGCAGCCACGAACGCTTGGGCCTGCTGGGAATTCACCTCCTCGATCCCGAACTGCGCCAGTTTTACCTGTGGCTGGCAGCGGCTGAAGAGCGGCACTGGCAGCTGTACCTCGAGCTGGCGCTGGAGCAGTTCCCCGCTGAGCAAGTGCAGGAGCGGCTGGACACCCTGCTGCAGGTGGAAGCTGAGATCCTCTCCACCCTTCACCCTGAGCCACGTGTCCATAGCTAACCCCTTCCCTTGCGGCAACCTGAAGGCAGAGGCCTGTTGAAGAGAGCCGGTAGGCAAGGGGGATCGTGGTTGCCTGTCCGGCTCAAACTAAGCTACTGGGGGCGGATAAGCCCCGCCCTGTACTTGGAGAGACACCCTCGCAAAGAGAGGGTAGGAGGGTCTCGGTTGCAACCACGCGGTGGGACATGCCGTGGCTGCTCGGGGAGGGACGACCAGATCCCGTTGAAGTGTTGGCAGAGCGCGGCATAAGCCTTAGCATGGGCGATATTGCCAAGCGGCAGTCGCAGGGGGGATCCTACCAGGAGAAGTCAATGGGGTTCTGCCGTCTGCAGAGAGGGGAAGATCCTGCTTAGCGGCGCTGGCGCAATCCGGAAAGGGCTCCAACCCAAAGCATCAGCCTTGCCTGGAGAGAGAACCACATCTCAGGATTTGTGCGCAATCCAAACAGGGCATACAGGCCCAATAGAAACAAAACACACCCATTTCCCAGCCCTTTGTAAGTTTGGACAATTTGGCTTTGGCTCCAGCCAAATTCATAAACTAAGCGGTTCATATCCCCAGCGGCATCTCCTTGGCCACCCAGCAGAGTTCCCCACGGAATTGGAGCTAGCCCTTTTTGAATGCTGTGCCATTGCCAAAAGCTTCTCCAGAGGCTGCTGGCTGCAACTCCCAAAACGACGAATCGCCAAAAGTCCCACCGCCAGCGGTCTGGCAAGCGAAGATAAAAGCAGGCTATTAAGAAGGTACTGATGTAAAACTCACCGCCTACACTGCCAAAGGTAATGAGCATTTCTTTGGTGCGATTGGGCATGAGCCAGGTCATATAAAACTGCAGCAGAGCAAGAACAATAGCCAATGGCTGCAGCCATTGGATCTGCTCCTCGCGAGCCGACTTGAAGAGCAAAGCCAATAAAAAGAGGATCCCAAAGTACACAAAGGGATCCTTCTCGGAACTGATGCTGGTCCAGCCAAACGGTAAGGGCAAAGCGCGATGCCCACTCCACCAGGCAATTGTGGCATGGCCCAGCTCGTGAATCCAAATGTGCCAAGGGAGATGTAGCACCTGCAGTAGAGCAATGTTGTTTACCAGCAGGGCCACCACCACTGCAGCCGGATAGGCCCAGAGGTTGACTGTCCAGCTATCAAAAGAAAAGCGATCCCAACGCGGCTGGGAGCCTAGGCGCAGGCTGCGCTGCCAAAGCAACTGGGAGCCGCGGAAAGCGCGGATCTCCAATTGCTCGAGGCGCGGAATCCGCAGTTGCTTCACCATTAAAAACAGTTGAGCCGCAACCCCTGGCGGCGAGAGGCCTTGGGGCAGGGATCCCAGCAGGTGGATGTGCAGGGTGTTGTCAGCAAAATGTACTTGCGCAGGCCAGCCCCGTCGCAGCAGCTCCAGCCGAACAACTCGCACAATTGCTTGGCTGTCCCCAGCGCGGGCCAGGGCGAGGGGATCAGGGGAGGCGGGCATTGCCAGTTACCTCCTAGAGCACGGCGGCAGCACCATTATTCTTCTATTCTTCACGGGGCTGCCGGACAAAAATTGCGCTCCCTCTCAGGTCGTCCCAGGGGGAGGTTGGTATAGTTGAGGGCAGCAGGTAGGCGGAGTGAGTGGAGGATCATGCCTGGCTTGGACAAGGGGGGGATAAGACGGGATCCCAAACCGTCTAGGCAGAGCGCCCTGTGGGGAGCGACGCTGCTGTTGGGTTTAGCCGCAGCAGGTTTGTTTTCCCCCTTGCCTGTTCAAGCGCAGCCGACCCCTGTTCCCGGTCTGTCTCGCATTGACCGTTGGCACTACGACCCCCAGCGGGGGTGGCTAGAGGTTAACACTGAGGGAGAGGTGCGGCCTTTTTTGTTTGTGCTGCAAAACCCTCCTAGGGTAGTGCTGGATTTTCCCAACACCCTTTTTGGGCAAGAGCCCCAAACCCAGAACTTTCCAGGACGGGTTACCTCTGTGGAGATCAAACAGCTCACCCCAACCATCACTCGCTTTGTGCTGCACCTGCAGCCGGATCAACCCCTTAGTCTTGGCCAACTGCAACTGCTCACCGCCGGCCCTTCCCGCTGGGCTGTCCAGTTCCTCCAGCCCGAGCAATCCCTGCCTCTCCCTCCCTCACCCCCTGCTCCCCAGGAGCCCACGTCCCTGCCTCTGTCAACAGCGTCGCCCGCTCGCCCCGAAGCCAGCCTGCCCTCTCCTCCTGCCCCATCCCCTGCCAGCCATCAGATCTTGGCCATCTCTCCCCACGCGGAGGGCTTCTTTATCCGCACCCAAGGCAGTCCCCCCACCACGGTGCGGCGCATCCTCGATCCGGATCGGGTGGTGGTGGATTTTCTCAACACCACCCTCAGCCCTGCCCTTACCCAGCGGCTCTATACCGTCAACCGCCTGGGGGTTTTGCGGCTGCGGGTGGGGCAATTTGAGCCCACCATTGCCCGCGTGGTGTTGGATGTGGATCCTTCCAGTGGCGATTGGGAGGCCCGCTACGACCCGCAGCAGGGAGGAATCTGGATCCAGCCCGCCGGGGGTGCTGCCCAGGCCAGCCTTCTGCCTGATGTCAGCCCAACCGAGGCCCAAGAACCGCTGGCTACCTTACGCTCGGTGGAGCTGCGGGGGAATCAGCTCATCATTAGCGCCGATGGGTTCATGTTCTACCGGGCCGGCTGGGATCCTGAAAGCGGCGGCTACCGCATCAACGTGGCCCCAGCACGCCTGCCTCCGTCCTTGCCGGATCCCGGCTTGCCCATTGGGGGACCGGTGCAGCGGATCCGCTTTGTCCAAGAGGACGCTCGCACGGTCAGCATTCTGGTACAGCCTGCCGAGGAGTTCAATGTCTTTGAGCCCAACCCTGGCCAGGGATCCCGACGCATCACCCTGGAGCTGCGGCCTCTGAAGGCTCCGCTGCCCAGCCCTCAGCCGCCAGCGCCTGCCCAAGCTTCCCCTCCTCCCCCCCTGGGCCGGACGGTCATTGCCATCGATCCGGGACACGGCGGACGGGATCCCGGCGCCATCGGGGTAGATGGGATCCAGGAAAAAGACATCGTGCTCTCCGTTTCCCACCAGGTTCGACAATTGTTGCAGGAGCGGGGGTATACGGTGGTGATGACCCGCACCGACGACCGCGAGGTGTTGCTGCAGCCGCGGGTGGATAGGGCCGTGCAGGCCAATGCCACTCTCCTGGTGAGTATCCATGCCAATGCTCTGGAGCGCTCCAGTGTTCACGGCATCGAGACCTACTACCTGCGGCCCGACAGCGCTGAGCTGGCCCGGATCCTGCACCGCAGCCTGGTGAGGGCCACCGGTGCCGCCGACCGGGGAGTGAGGCGGGCCCGCTTTTTTGTGGTGCGAGAAACGCCCGTGGGCATGCCCTCAGTGCTGCTAGAGCTGGGGTATGTAACCAACCCAACCGAAGGGCGTAGGTTGGCTACTCCCGAGTATCAGGCCATCTTGGCGCGGGCCATTGCCGAGGGCCTCGAGACCTTCTTGCGCAACCGCTAGAGGATGCCGCCTGTCCTAAGGCAGGGTAGGATACAGCAGCTTAGGCCAAGGTGCTGAGGGAGGAAGGAGCATGCGTTGGGGGTGGGGAGCAGAGCCAGATCCCAGTTGGCCAATTGGGGTGTTTGACAGCGGCCTGGGGGGGCTCACCGTCTGGCGGGCCCTGCGCCGGCAGTTGCCCCAGGAGCACCTTGTTTACTTTGCGGATACAGCGCGGCTGCCCTATGGGGATCGCTCCCCCGAGGAGATCTTGACCTTTGTGCGCCAGATCCTGCACTGGCTGCAGGCACAGCCCGTGAAAGTGGTGGTGATGGCCTGCAACACCAGCTCGGCGCTGGCTTTGGAGCAAGTGCAGCAGGAGTTTGCCCTGCCCATCCTTGGCCTCATCCTGCCCGGTGCCCAGGCGGCCTTGGCCCAGGGATCCCGTATTGGGGTCATTGCCACGGCGGCTACAGTTAAAAGCCGCGCCTACTCCAAAGCCATCCAGGAGTACAGCGCCCTGGATCCAAGGCGCTTTCCCCAGCCTGTCCAGTGCTGGGAGCAGGCCTGCCCGGCGTTCGTCCCCCTCATCGAAGCGGGTCAGTTAGACAGCCCCGAGCTGCAGCAGGCCGCCAAACGCTACCTGCAGCCGCTCCTGCGGCAGGGGATCGACACCCTTGTCTATGGCTGCACCCACTATCCCCTCCTCGATCCCCTGCTGAGGTCTCTGCTGCCCCCTTCAGTCAAGCGTGTGGATCCCGGGGTGGCCCTGGTGCGCTCCCTGGCCCGCGAACTCAGCCTCTGGGGCCTGCGCCGCCCCCCAACGGCCCCCCCAGACGAACCCCACCGCTTCTACGTCAGCGGGGATCCGGAGCGCTTTGCCCAGTTGGCCACTCCTTGGCTGGGCTTTCGGCCCCAGGTGGAACGAGTGGAATGGCCGGCCCTGGATGTCAACAACTTCCGTCGACCCTAGGCAAGAGCAACTAGAGGGCTTGGGTTGAGGAGAGCCCAAGGCCTGCGGCGCCAAGCCAGGATCCTATCTCCCTTCGCGGAAGCGGGCCGTAGCACCCTGAACCTGGGCCCAGACACGGGTGGGCAAGCCCCAAATGTAGATGAAGCCTTCGGCGGCGCGGTGGTCGAATTGATCCCCTTCCCCGTAGGTAGCCAGCTCTGGGTTGTAAAGAGAGTAGGGAGAACGGCGGCCCACGCAAACTGCTTGGCCCTTGTGCAGCCGCATCCGCACCACACCGGTAACGCTCTTTTGGGTGGTGCGAACGAAGGCGTCGAGGGCCTCCCGCAGCGGCGAATACCAAAGGCCGTTGTAGACCAACTGGCTATAGGTGGTCTCGATGCCGTACTTGTACTGGAGGACCTCACGGGTAAGGGTGAGGCTTTCCAGCTCGCGGTGGGCTGGAATCAGCACACTTAGAGCGGGGCACTCGTAGATCTCCCGCGACTTGATCCCAACCAGCCGGTCCTCAATCATATCGATGCGGCCCACCCCGTGGCTGCCGGCCAAGGCGTTGAGCTGCTCAAAGAGAGCTCTGGGGCTGAGGCGTTGCCCATCCAATCCCACAGGGATCCCTTGCTCAAACTCAATCTCCACATAGGCAGGCTCATCGGGTGTCTGGGCAATGGGCCGGGTGAGGGCGTAGACTTCCTCCGGCGGCTCTTGGTCGGCGTCTTCCAGGATCCCGGCTTCGACGCTGCGGCCGAGGATGTTGAAGTCAATGCTGTAGGGGCTGGACTTCTGCACTGGCAGGGGGATCCCGTAGCGCTCGCCATAGGCAATGGTCTCCTCGCGGGTCATGCCCCACTCACGCGCTGGGGCCAGCACCTTTAGCCTAGGGTTTAGGGCAGCAATGGCTAGATCGAAGCGCACTTGGTCGTTGCCTTTGCCAGTGCAGCCGTGGGCTACGGCGTCGGCACCCACTTCTTCTGCCACCTCCACCAGCAGCTTGGCAATTAGGGGTCGAGCCAAGGCAGTGGAGAGAGGGTAGCGCTGTTCGTAGAGGGCGTTGGCTTGGAGGGCCGGGAAGGCGTAGTCGGTAATCAGGGTCTGGACAGCCTCCCGCACCAGGGATTGCTCTGCCCCTGCCCTAAGGGCCTTGGCCTGGATGGCCTCCAGCTCTGCTCCTTGCCCCAGATCCACCGCCAGGGTTACCACCGATTCCACCCCCCACTCGTGTTTGAGGTAAGGAATGCAGACGGAGGTGTCAACGCCGCCGGAGTAGGCCAAAACCACTTTCTTTGCCCGTCCCATGGTGTTGTGGATCCCTGTTGGCAACAAGTTGCTAGCCCATTATGCCTTGTGGCTTGCCCGGTCTGGATCTAGGGGCAGCTTTGTCGAGTATTCTCACAGAGGATTTCTCCTGGGCTTGGGATCGCTGTCTAGGCAGTTGTTGGCGCAGCGTGGGGGGTGGGGGTTAGGTGAGCACAGCCAGCAGAGGGATCCTGGCAGCACAGCCGAGACTTAGCCGCAGACGAGCCCTGGGGCTGGGGCTCCTGTCGCTGCTGAGCTTTGTGGCCGGGGCAGGGTTTGCCGCCCTCTCCCAGCCGGAAGGGGGATCTCCCGTTGCCGCCCCAGAGCCGGAAGTGCCCCGCTTTACCGCCCACGGCTGGCCGCTGCTGGATCCCCTGCCGCCGCCGGACGAGATCTGGGAGTGCGAGCTGGTGGTAGTAGGCGGATCCTTGGGGGGCGTGGCGGCAGCCAGTCAGGCCATGCGGGGGGGTGTGCAAACCTGCCTCATCGAGCTCACCCCCTGGCTAGGGGGGCAGATCACCTCCCAGGGGGTATCGGCCCTCGACGAGTCCCTCCTCATGCGGCAGCGGGGCAATTTTTCCCGCCACTGGCTGGAGTTCAAAGCCCTAATCGCAAGCCAGCCGGTGCATCTGCCTGCCTGGACAGGGGTGCCCCCCGGAACTCGCGTATCCGAGATCAACAGTTGCTGGGTAGGGGAGCTGTGTTTTCCGCCCCAGGCGGGTCTGCAGGCGGTGGAAACCTGGCTGCAACAGGCTGCCCGCAGCGCCCCCAACAGTCGCTGGGCCACCCAGACTGCTTTTAAGGGGGCCACCTTCAGCGCTGACGGCTCCCGCATTGAGAGCATCTACGCTGTGCGGCGGCAGCCGCGGGATCCCAACTTTGTGCCCCCAGGGCGGCTGTGGCGGGAATTGGTGAGCTGGTATAGCTGGCAGGAAACGGAAGTGTTTGCCAAACGGGTGCTACGGCTGCAGGCGCCACCGGGCCGCCACCTGTTTGTTATCGACGCCACCGACACCGGTGAGGTAGTAGGCTGGGCCGGCATCCCCTACCGGCTGGGCTCAGAAGGGCGAGATCTTACTGGGGAGCCCAATGCCCCGCCGGCCAGCAACCCCGAATGTACCCAGGCCTTTACCTTTCCCTTCGTGCTGGCCATCCACGACGATGGGGGCCGCTCCCGCGCTGAGCTGGCCCAGCTGCAGCCAGGCTACTCCCGTGCCGAACACCGCCGCCAGTTTGACCTGGAGGGGTTTCCCACCTTCAGCGGCCAGAGCTTTTTCAACTACCGCCGCATTGTCAGCAAAGGTCGCACAGATCCCTTTTACGGCACCCCGGTTCCCGGGGATCTAACCCTGGTGAACTGGAACCGCGGCAACGACTGGGGGATCATGAACCCCCCCCTAATCTTGACAGAAGAACAGCTGGTGGCCTCAGGGCAGCGCCACAACTGGCTGGGGGGGCTGGACGTCTCCGCCCTCAAGGATGGAGAAAACCACGCCCTGCTCTTTGCCGAGTGGCTGATGGAAACTCAGTCCCGCGCCGGCTATCCCCTCTCGTTGGTGTTTGCCGAGGACTCTTTGCTGGGCACCCGCTCCGGCCTCAGCCTCTACCCCTACATCCGGGAGGGGCGGCGCATCCTGGGGCGAGCTGCCTACGGCCAGGCGGAATTCCAGATGCTGGAGCAGGATATTCGCGTTGGTGCCTTGGGGGGGCGGGATTTCAGCCCCACGGCAGTGGGGGTGACTCACTACGCCATCGATATCCACGGCTGCCGCTACCGCAACTGGGAGCCTTCCCTGTCAGCCAGCTCGGCGCCTGTCAACGAGTTTTCCGTCCGCCCCATCGTCATCCCCCTCGAGGCCCTCATCCCCCAGAAAGTGGATAACCTGCTCATCGGCGGCAAAGGGATCGCCGTCAGCCACATCGTCAACGCCGCCACCCGCACCCATTACGGCGAGTGGACCATCGGCTCGGCAGCGGGGCTCATCGTAGCCTGGTTGCACAGCCAGGATCCCGGCTTGATCCCGGCTCAGATCGTGCCGCAGGGCAAGATGGCCGACTTGCAGCGCTACCTGGTTGCCCATGGACAGCGGCTGCACTGGTAGGCAGTTGCCGCCGCCCTACCCCTGTGCGCCGGAAGGGAGTGAATCGGGATCCCCTTTTCCGCCATAGCGCCGCTGCCGCCACCACACCAGCAGAGGGCTGGCGATGAAGATGCTGGAATAAACCCCCAAGCTGAAGCCGATGAGCAAAGCGATGGCAAACCCCTTCAGGGTGGCTCCCCCAAAAATGGCAATGGCCACCAGGGGCAGCATCGTGGTCAGGGTGGTGTTCAAAGAGCGGGCAAAAGTCTGGTTCAACGACAGGTTCACCACCTCGGCAAAGCTGACCTTGCGGCTGACCAGACGCAGATTTTCCCGGATGCGGTCGTAGATAACCACCGTGTCGTTGACGGAAAAACCAATGATGGTTAACAGCGCCACCACAAACAGGCTGTCCACCTCCATGCCCACCGTTAGGCCCAAAAGGGCAAACAGACCTGTTGTCAGCACCACATCGTGCAGCAAGGCCACAATGGCAAACACCGCGTAATCCCACTGGAAGCGCAGGGCCAGATACACCACAATGAGCCCAAAGGAGATGAGCACGGCCACGAGGCCGGAACGCAAGAGTAAACGCCCCACCGTCGGGCCCACCGTCTCTACTAGGTTGCGCTCAAAAGGGCCTACCTGCTGCCGCAGCGTCTCCTCTACCGCTAGGCGCTCCTGCTCGGTCAAAGGGGGCATGCGGATTAGGGCTTCCTGGCCGGTCTGGGTGTCCAGTTGGATGATGCTGCTGCCCAGGTTGTGTTCCTGCAGCGCCCGCCGCAGCTCGTCAGTGGTGACAGGCCGCTCAAAACGCAGATCCAACAAGGTGCCGCCGGCAAAGTCCAGCCCCAGCCGCAGCGGTGTCCCTAGAGAGGCCAGAGAAAAGGCCATGCTGACCAGCCCCACCAGCAACACCGCCAAGGAAAGGGTAAACCAGAGCTTGCTGCGCCCGACAATGTCGAAGCGGTAGTCGAGCAACCGCCGGGAGCCCCCCGCCGGATCGGGGGGGGATAACTCTTGCGCCGTCATGATTGAGCTGCCTCCATGCGAACGCCGTAGAGCTCTGGCTTGCGCAGGCTGGGGATCGCCATTGCCGCCAAAAGCAGGGTGCGGGTACAGGTGAGGGCCGTGAAAAAGCTCACCAAAATGCCAATGGCCAAGGTGACGGCAAAGCCTTTCACCAGCCCCATCCCCAGCCAGAAAAGTACACCACAGACCAAAAGGGTGGTGACGTTGCTGTCGAGGATGCTGCTGAAGGCACGATTAAACCCTTCCGAGATGGACTTGTAGAGGGATTTGCCCGCCCGCAGCTCCTCCTTGATGCGCTCGAAGATCAGCACGTTGGCATCCACCGCCATGCCGATGCTGAGGATAAAGCCGGCGATCCCCGGTAGGGTCATGGTCACCCCCAGCAGTTGGAACAGAGCAAACGTACAGAGGGCGTAGATGAGAAGAGCAAGATCGGCAACAAGCCCCGGCAGGCGATAGTAGGCCACCATAAACACCAGCACCAGCACCAGGCCGCCAATGCCGGCATAGAGGCTGCGACGCACGCTCTCTTCCCCCAGCGTGGCCCCCACCGTGCGGTTTTCAATGACGCGAATGGGAACCGGCAGCGCCCCCGCCTTGAGCTTGATTGCCAAGTCAGTAGCAGTTTCCACCGTGAAGTTGCCAGTGATCACTGCCGTTCCGCCAGTAATGCCAGTGCGGGCAAACTCTGGCCCCACGATGGGGGCGCTAATCAGCACGTCGTCGAGAAAAATGCCAAGCGGGCGCCCTGTGCCCGCCAACTCTCGAGTGAGCTGG
Source organism: Synechococcus sp. H70.1 (assembly GCF_047502705.1). Lineage (NCBI taxonomy): Bacteria > Bacillati > Cyanobacteriota > Cyanophyceae > Synechococcales > Synechococcaceae > Synechococcus > Synechococcus sp. H70.1. The sequence continues at coordinate 71 of NZ_JANSIV010000019.1, read as the reverse complement.
GCAAATTTTTCTGCCCCTTCCGGCTTAAACTCTAGCAGTACTTCCCAGCTCTGGGAGCCGCGACGAGGGGC
>NZ_JANSIV010000018.1:0-51697 GCF_047502705.1 Synechococcus sp. H70.1 | reverse complement strand
AAAGGCTCCCCCCGGGTAGGCGGCATCGGCGTAGAGATCGTAGGGCAGCATCGCCGGGCAGATGGTTTTCAAAGCGCTGGGACGGCTGGAGGCGGCATAGAGTTGGGTCATGCCCTGGTAAGAAAAGCCGTACATGCCCACCACACCGTTGCTCCCTGGCAACGTAGCCGCCCAGTTGACCGCGTCGAACCCATCTTCGGCTTCCTGGCGAAAAGGGTAGAAGGAGCCCTTGGAGGTGCCCCGTCCCCGCACATCCTGGATGACCACGATGTAGCCGTGGGCCGCATACCAGCGCGGATGGGCGTACACCACCGTCGAGGCAATGGCCCGCCCGTAGGGCTGCCGCATGAGCAAAACCGGGTAGCTCCCCCCGCCTTCTGGGCGATAGATATCCGCATCCAGTTGGATCCCGTCGCGGGTCAACATGGAAACGGTTTCCCGGGGACGCACAGGCAGCATGGTTTCACTCAATCCACTAGGGAAAACATCAGCTCGCCTTCAGTAACCAATTGCCCCCCCACCTGGGCCCGGCAGAACATCTTGCCAATGCGTTTTTGCCGGATGGTGAGTAGATCAGCCGACAGCAGCAGCTGATCCCCGGGTAAGACAGGGCGGCGAAAGCGAACCCCATCGATGCCGGCAAAAAGAGCCAGACGCCCCGCTGCATCCGGCAGCTTGGTTAGGACGATCCCTCCCACCTGAGCCATGGCCTCAACGATGAGAACACCGGGCATGATGGGGCGATTGGGGAAATGTCCCTGGAAAAAAGGCTCATTGAAGGTGACGTTTTTAAGGCCCACTGCCCGCTGCCCCGGGAGATACTCCACAACGCGATCCACCAGCAAGAAGGGATAGCGGTGGGGCAGAATCTCCAGGATCTGCTCCGTGGTGAAAACGGGGGGAGCGGCTGCCAACTGAGCCGCTACTTCAGCCGAGAGAGGGGGAGGAGGAGAGACATCGGAGGACATGGCAGACCCACAGAGCCGGAAGACAAACCTCAAAGCCTGGAGGGGAGAGAGGATCCAAGCTGCACCGAGCTAGCCTAGTCGCACGATAGCGGGCAGTGCAACTTTCTGCAAGCAGCTGGGTTTCCCCTCAAGCTGGCGGGGGAGAGGTCACCCTGGCGTGGCAAACCAGATCCCTTTCTAGCTCTTGTCCTGAGTCTGACTGAATCCGCAGGGATCCACTTCTTAGCAACTGCTCGGCCAGACGGTGGTGCAGGGAATGGCCCGCCTTGTAGGCCACGATGTGCCCCCGCAGGCGGCAGCCCAACAGGCTGAGATCTCCTAGTAAATCTATCAGCTTGTGGCGCACTGGCTCATCGGGGTAGCGCAGGGGGCCCAGCCACTCGGTTGCATTACAGACAATGGCGTTTTCCAGGCTGCCACCTTGGATCAGCCCCTGGTGGCGGGCTAGCTCCGCATCCTGTTGGCGGGAAAAAGTGCGCGCCGGGGCGATGGAGTGGACAAAATCCGCTCTGTCTTCCCGCCAGCTTAGCCACTGTTGGCCGATGGGGGAGTTGGCAAACTCGATGCCATAGGTGAAGCGGGCTTCGGGGTGGGGCAGAGCGCTAACAAAAGCCTCCCCTGCCCAGACGGTAACTGGCTCTTGAACCACGCCCACTAGGGCCGGCTGCTCCTGGGCCAGGATCCCGGCTTGAACAATCGCCTCCACAAAGGGGAGCGCGGAGCCATCCAGGATCGGCAGCTCCGGTCCTTCTACCTCAATGCGGCAGTTGTCGATGCCCAGAACGTAAAGAGCAGCCAGGAGGTGTTCCACCGTCTGCACCTGAGCAGATCCCTGCTGTAGGCGGGTGCAGAGGGCAGCAGGAGCCAGGGATCCCAACTGGGCAGGGATGGGAGGGGAACCTGGCTGGTCCACCCGCACAAAGACTCGACCGCTGCTGGCAGGGGCTGGGCGGAGGTTACAGCGAACCGGCAGGCCACTGTGCAGGCCAATGCCTTCTAGGGAAATAGAGCTGGCCAAGGTGCGCTGGTGACTTCTCATGGCGCTCCTCACAACTACCGCAGACGCTCCTGGCCCTGGTCGAAAACACGGTAGTACAGCTCCCGGTAGCCCACGCGCAGGTTACTGCTGGCATCTGCCAATCTGGCCTTGCGACTGCGAGTGCCGTAGGCGCTGAACACCTCGTAGGTATCTCCCTCGAAGAAGAAGGAGGAGACATCGGACACCTCTTCGCCCCCCAGCAACTGCCACCGTCCGCCCCGCAATTCCAGCCGGTAGCGGGCCTTGTCCAAGCTGCCAGAGGGACGGTCAAGGGTGGCCTCGATCTTGCCTTCGTACTGCGGTGGCTCGACTCCTGCTATGGGCCGCACCTCGACGGAGATATCGCGGTAGCGGCAATTGGAACGGTTGCAGAGGCGAATTGAGTGCATGGCTTCAGCAATGGCTTCCAAGCGCTGTCGCGCCTCCGCTAGGGAAACCCACTGGGCTGGCTCTGGGCTCTCCTGGGCAGCCAGCCCCGCCGATCCCCAGCAAAACCCTAGCAGCACAAGACACAGCAGGCATAGCCAGCAGCGGTAAACAGATCCCATAGGCCCAGTTGTGGCAGGATCTAGTTCCTCTACTTTAGAGGATTCGTAGCTCCAAGCAATGCAGACACCCTCCCACCGGCTTCAGGAGCGATTGGCCCAGGTGCGGATTGTGCTGGTGCGGCCAGCAGGACCGCGCAACCTCGGCGCCATTGCCCGCGTAATGAAGAACATGGGCCTGCAGCAGTGGGTCTTGGTAGATCCCCGCTGCGACCCCCTTGATCCCGAAGCAGTTACCATGGCCGTGCACGGCGCCGACTTACTCTGCCAAGCCCGGCAGGTGCCAACCCTAGCCGAGGCCCTCCAGGGGTGTGTGCAGGTATTCGGGACAGTAGGCCGTCGCGAGCCCTACCCCCCTGAGTGGCAAATTCAATCTCCTCGCCAAGCCTTTCCCGATCTCCTCGCCGCTGGTCCCGCGGCCTTGGTGTTCGGCCCCGAAGATCGCGGCTTGAGCAACGAAGAGCTGGCCCTCTGCCATCGCCAGATCCAGATCCCTACCGATCCGGCCTACCCTTCCCTCAACTTGGCCCAGGCGGTAGGCATTTGTTGCTACGAGCTGCGTACCCTCCTTTGTCCAGAGCCAGTGCTTCCAGCTGGACCTGGGCTCTCAAAGCCAGCTCCTTTCGAGCTGCTAGAGGGCTTTTTCGGCCAGCTCGAGGCGCTGCTGCTGCAAATTGGCTATCTGTACCCCCACACTGCCCGCCGCAAGATGCTCAAGCTGCGCGCCCTCTTTCACCGCACCGGCCTGACTGTGTCCGAGGTGGCCCTACTGCGCGGGATCCTGCGACAGCTCGAGTGGAGCCAAAAATCCTCTCCTCGAGACCCCCCGAAGGAGGATCCCCACCTTGCTAAGGGCAGATCTTAGCTGCTGGGGGTGGGTGCCCCTCAGGGCCGGGATCCAGACACCCCCCTAAGAGAGGGTAGGTTGGTCTCGGCTGTCTAGTCCAGTTCCTGTCTCTGCGCGTAGAGGGACTGCCAGATCCCGTTGCAGCAAGAAGGCCGCACTCTTGGCCTGAGGGCGGGAGGATGTTACATGTACTCCTGGACTTGGCTCCCTTGGTGAACTGGTGAGGCTGCCAGGGATCTGATGGCTGCATTTCCTGGCCAAACGATAACCCAAAGGCCAGGGGGGCAAGCAGGACCCTCCAGCTGCTCTTTTGGCAGGGAAATAAGGAATTGCCACTCCTTGCGGGCTACGTAGGATTCTGCCACCTCTGAACCAATAAGGTTGCAACTTGCGAAGATGGGTGGCGAGGGGCAAAAGCTTTTGTTATCCTGGCGCTTAAGTTCTCCTGTGGCCAGGGGGAAAGCGGCAAACTTTCCCTGACCCTGGATGCGACCAGGGATCCCTGGATCGCGGTCTCAGGCAGGCTTTTGCTGGCAGGATCGGAGAGAGGAAGGGATCCAATGTTGACGTGGCTCTGGACACAACACTTTTCTCGCCTGAGCCAGAGGCTGCAAAGCTTGGAGGCGACTCGCGAAGAAAACCTTCTGTCTCCTGATCTCAGCGCCCAAACCCTGCAGGTAGCCCCTGACTTTTGGGAGCGGCAGCACCAGGCTTTTGCCTACGTGGATAAGCAGATGCGCAAGCTCAGCCGTCGCAGCAAAATCTGGGGCAGCCTGGCGCTGCTAGCGGTTTTGGCCGATGCGGCTTTAGTGGTTGCCGGCCTAACCCTGTTCCAGTCTTGGCAACAGCTGCGGGCTGACCAAAGTCTTGCCCGCATTGCTGAACAGGCAGTGGCTGCCGATCCAGTGCAGCAGGCTTTTGACAACCTGTTGGCTCAACTGCCCCACTTGAACGGGATAGAGCGGTATCGTGCTCTGGAGGCGCTGCAGGCTCTCTCGGCCATTGCTTCGACAGGTCAGGGTTCTTCTTCTGGATACTACGCTGGGCCCCCTAGCCTAGCGGCAACTCCCCTGGAAGCTCAAGTGCAAACCATTCACCGCCTGGGGCAGATGCGGGCACTTGAGGCGGTGCCGGCTCTGCTCACTAAGCTTTCGGATAGGGAGCCGGCAGTGCGGGAGGCGGCAGCTCGTGCCCTTGGTCAGATTGGGGATCCGCGCGCCCTTCAACCTTTGCATGATCTCCTAGCCCATGAGACTGACGAGCTGGTTCAGGAGGCAGCCATTGCCTCCATTGCCCAACTGCTGCGGTAAAACGGGCGGATGGGGGAGCGGGGATGAAAAGCTTTAGGTTTGGCAAAGTGGCCAAGCTGGTGGGAATCCTGTGCTGGGTGGGGGGGGCGGGGGGGGGGGGGGGGGGGGGGGGGGCGCCCCCCCCCCGGGGGCAGCCCGGCCCCCCTAGCCCTCGGGGGGGGGCGGCCGGCCGGCGCCTCCACCGCGTGAGGGCGCGCCCCCCGGCCCCCCGCGCCCCCCCCGGCGCCCGGGCGCGCGGGGCGGCTGCGCCAGTTTGGGCGCAGGATCCCTTCCGCAGTGGGGCCAACGCTCGCCCCATTAGCCCTGAGGTGGCTGCCGCCTTTGAGGAGTTTTTCTGCGCAGGCCGCTATACCCAGAGCCGGGAAAAGCTAGAGAGGGCCCGACAGGCTTCTCCCCAAGAGCCAATGGTCTACGCCTTGCTGGCAGCCCTGGCCTACCAAGAGGGGGATCTGGAGTCTTTCGCCCAGTTGGCCACCCAAACCCGCCAAGTGGCTGCCGAGCTGAAGAAGACGGATCCCTTACGCGGCAACCTGTACGAGGGCGTGGGCTACGGGTTGGAAGCAGCCAACATTGTGGTGCGGGAAGGGGTGGTGCTTGGCTTGCCTAAGGCATTGCCCACCCTCAACCAATTGTTTGCAGCCATCCGCGCTGCCCAAGCAGTAGACAGCAGTGACCCGGAGCTAAATCTTCTCAACGGCTATATTGACTTGTTGCTGACCTACCGCGAGAAGGCTTTGAACCAATTTCGTCTGGCAGCGCCTGAGTATTTAGCCTACCGCGGTCAAGCGCTGGCCTACCGGGATATGCAACGCTATGACGAGGCGCTGGCGGCGGTGGATCGGGCAATTGCAGTTTCCTGTAACAACCCTGAACTTTACTACCTCAAGGCCCAGATCCTGGCTGCCAAGGGTCAAGACCGGGAAGCCGTCCCCCTTTTTGACCAGGCTTTGCAGGCCGCTGCCCAGTTGCCGCAAGCCCTGGTGGAGCAAATCCAGATGGAGCGGGATCGCGCCGCCCAGCGCAGTGGGTTGACCGGCCAGTTGCCTACACCAACTCCCTCTCCCTAACACCAATGGGCCTGCGCATCAGTGGCAAACAGACGCTGCAAACCCCCCCTGGCCTGGGAACTCGGCCTACCCCTGGGCGGGTGAGGCAAGCTCTGTTTAACATCCTGCGGGGGCAGGTGGAGGGCTGTCGCTGGCTGGATCTCTGCTGTGGGGCTGGCACGGTAGGGGCAGAAGCCCTGTGCCAGGGAGCAGCCTTCGTGGCTGGCATCGAGATTGCCGCGCCAGCCTGTCGCCTCATCCAGGCCAACTGGGCCAAGGTGGCCAAGCCTGGACAATCTTTCCAGGTGATTCAGGGAGATGCCCGCAAGCTGCTCAGTCGAGGTCTCGCTTTGGATCCGTTTGATTACGTCTACTTTGCTCCCCCCTATGATGCCGGCCTGTACACCCCCCTCCTGCCGCTCATCCCGCCCTTGCTCAAGCCAGGTGGAACCTTGATTGTCGAGCATCGCAGTGGCCAAAAGTTACCGGAGCAGGTGGGATCCCTGCTGCGCTTGGACCAGCGGGCCTACGGGCAAACGGCGCTAGCTTTCTATCGGCAGCTGGGAGAGGGGCCCTAGGGGAAGGGGGTGCTGACAAAGCCAATCTCGAGAAGCTGCTGGTAGGCCTGGGTGCCTAGCTCCCGGGTTGGGGTCTGGCTCTTGATGACCTGGATCAGCCAGCCCACGGCCTCCTCAGGACGGCCGGCAGCCCGATAGACCACGGCTAGATCATAGGCGGCTTGATCCCGAGCCTGGGCGGCAACGCGGGCCAGCTCCCGCTGCTCTTCGGAGATGCGGTTTTGGATGCCGGCAAAAGCCCGGGAGAGATCCTGGTGGTAGTTGGAGCGCTGGTTGTAGGCGTTGAACACCTGTTGCAGGAGCTCAATGGCCCGGTCGTAGTTTTGGGCCTGGATGGCGGCATCCGCCTCAGCAGCCAACTGTTCGGCTCGCAAGGCGCTAAGGGCGCTGCTGGGCTGTTCTAGGGCACGAAACTGCTGGGGATTGGGAATAAGCTGCTGGCTAGCAGCAGGCAGTTCTTGAGCTGTAGCCCAGAAACTCGAGCTGACACCCAGCCCCAAGCCCAGCAAGAGACCAAAGGCCAACTGCAACCAAGAGCGGGGCCGAAAGGCAAGCCCACGGAAAGTAGGTCGACTCTTGCCAGCACCAGCAGGGGGTGGTCGGAACATGGGCCAGGAACCCTCGAAACCGTGCTAACCCGTTCTACTCTACCTTACTTCTGACTCTGCTGCAGCTCAGGGGCCTCCTCCAGAGGGGATTGCCGAGGAGGCAGCTCTTCAGACGGCGGGGAACTGGCCGGGAAGGGATCCGGTTGAGCCGAGAGGGTTTCTGGCAACAGGGGCAAGTTCATAATCCGCTCGTACAGGCGCAGGTATTGCAAGGCGGAGCGGCGCCAACTGAAATCGCTGGCCATGCCCCGCTTTTGCAGTGCTTGCCAGGTGTCTTTGTGCTGAAACGCCTCCCAGGCCCGCGCCAGACAGGTGTAGAAGTCCAAAGCCTCGTAGCGGTCAAAGCAGTAGCCAGTGCCAATCCCTTTGCTGGGAATATGGTGGCTGACCGTATCCACCAACCCCCCCGTGCGGCGGACAATGGGCACACACCCGTAGCGCATGGCAATCATCTGGCTAATGCCACAGGGCTCGAAGCGGCTGGGCATTAAAAAGACATCTGCTCCCCCATAGATCAACTGGGCCAGTTGGGGCTGGTAACCCCGTTGGTAGGCCACTCGGCCTGGGTGCCGCTCGGCCATCTCCTGCATCCGTCCTTCGTAGTAGGCTTCGCCGCTGCCCAGCAGGACAAATTGCGAGTCACTGTAGGCCAAGAAGCGATCCAAGGTTTGGATAAGCAGGTCGATCCCCTTTTGTTCCACCAAACGCGCCACCATCCCCATCAAAAACACATCGGGGTTGACGGTCAAGCCCACGCGGGCCTGCAGCACGGCCTTGTTCACCGCTCGACCGCTGAGGTCGTCAATGCTGAAGTTGGCGGCTAGATGGGGATCGGTGCGGGGATCAAACTTCTCGGTGTCGATCCCATTCAAGATCCCCCACAGGCGTTCCCCCTTCCAGGCCAGCAGATCCTGGAGGCCTTCTCCATAGACACTGGTGCGGATCTCCAGGGCGTAGGTGGGCGAAACCGTGGTTACCTGGTCGGCGTAGAGGATCCCGGCAGCCATGGCATTGGGAGCGGAAAAATACCAGGGCAGCCAGGTCATGCGTTCCAGTTGCCAACGCCAAGGTCCTTGATAGGCCAGGTTGTGAATGGTAAAGACAGTACCGATGTCAGGAGCCTGGTGCATCCAGGCCGGGATCATGCCGGTGTGCCAGTCGTGGCAGTGGATGATGTTGGGCCGCCAGGGGTAGTAGGTCCAGGCAAATTCGGCTACGGCGTTGGCAAAAAAAGTAAAGCGCCAGAACTCGTCCTCGCCGTAATAGATGCGGTGGGGGGCAAAACAGTAGTGGCTGACCAGGTAAAGGGGGACATCGGTGCCGGGTAAAACGCTTTCGTAGATATCAGCCACCTGGCCCATGACCTGCTTCGACCAGATGGGATCCTTAGAGCGGGGGTATTGCCCTGGTTCCTGGCCAAACTTGTCCCAGAGAAACCCATAGAGGGGCATGATGATGCGCACATCCTGCCCTAGCTTGCGCAAGGCAATGGGCAGGGATCCCACCACATCCGCCATGCCTCCTACCTTTGCGAGGGGAGCAACCTCTGCCGCCGCAAACAAAATTCTAGCTTGCACCACAACGCCCTCCCTCTTGTTAGGCAAATGGTCCTCGGCCCTACCCCTCCCCATCCTAGAACACTAGGGATCCCTAGGCAGAACCAGCTGAGGCTGCCTGCCCCTGGGCAGTGGTGTCGGCAGAGGACTTAGGGGTTTCCCTCTCGCAGACGAGCGCGGATGGCCTGCCAAACCTCTTCGGCCAACTGCGGTGGGCTAATTTCCCTGGAGATACGCACGCGTACATCGGCCTGGGCGTAGAAGGGTTCCCGCTCCTGCATTAGCTTCTGCAAAGTAGCGCGGGGAGCAGGAGTTTGCAGCAGGGGGCGGTGGCCGGGATCCCGTCTCAGTCGCTGCCAAATGAGCTCTGGGGTCGCATCCAGCCAAACGGTAAGGCCGTGGTGCAGGTAGCTCCAATTTTTGGGTCGCAGCACAATGCCGCCGCCGGTGGCAATGACCAGACGAGTGTAGCCACTCAGTTGGGCCAACACCTGGGTTTCCAGCTCTCGGAAGTGGGCTTCTCCCTGCTCGGCAAAGATCTGGGCTATTGAACAGCCGGCCACCTGCTCCACCAGAGCATCGGTATCAAAAAAGGGGCGGCGCAACTGGGCGGCCAGCTCCGCCCCCAGGGTGGATTTGCCGCTGCCCATCATGCCAATCAAATAGATGGTGACGCCGCGCAGGCATTCGGCTTCTTGGGGAGGGATCATGGGGTAGGGTCGGCTGGGACTTCCTGGGACCTAAATGTAGCCGTGCTCCGCTAGAAACTCCAGGGAGATGCCGCTCTCCGGCCAAGCCAGGCCCAACAATTTTTCCACATATTTGCCCAAGAGATCTGCCTCCACATTTACCAGATCCCCCACTTGCAGTAGGGAGAGGTTGGTCTCGCGGTAGGTGTGAGGGATCACCGCCACCTTAAACCAACACCCCCCTTGGCGCACCTCGGCAATGGTTAGGCTGACGCCGTTTACCGCCACACTGCCCTTGGGCACGATGTAGCGGCCAATTGCCGCCGGCACCTCAAAGCTCAGTTCCCAGGCGTTGCCGCTAGCTGCTTGTTCGCACAGTCGCCCCACCCCATCGATATGGCCGCTGACGAAATGTCCCCCTAACTTGTCCCCCACCCGCAGGGCTGGCTCTAGGTTAACTAGGCGCGGGCCGCGGGATCCCTGGCCCCAAGTCGAGCGGCGCAGGGTTTCCGGGGAGACATCTGCCAAGAAGCCATCGGGCAGGATCTCCACTACCGTCAGGCAAAGGCCGTCTACCGCCACGCTGTCCCCATAGGCCAACTGTGGCTGCAGCTCTGGGCAGGTAACCCGTACCTGAGAAGAGGAGATCAACTGAGCTGTACCCAAACTGCGCACCAGACCCGTAAACATGGCTTTGTTGGCTCTCCTTCTAGGCCTTGGCCTGATCCTCGAAGGGGAAAAGGGATCCCGGGTTGGTTTTGGCTCCTCGAGGAGAGCGCGGGGGGTGATCTTGCTGCTGGGCCAAGAGTCGCTCCACCTCGGCATTGAGCTGGCTTTCGCTAAAAGGCTTGGTCAGGTAGCCGGTTGCTCCCGACCACTTGCCGCGGATGCGATCCAACAGGCCGTCCCGTGCGGTCACCATCAGGATAGGGAGAGACTTGAACTCTTCCAGGCTGCGCACGATGCGGCAGAGCTCCAGGCCATCCATCCCGGGCATGGCGATGTCCATTAGTAGCAGGTGAGGCCGGTACTGGAACAAGAGGGGGAGCACCTCAGCGGGGTTGCCGGTTGTAATGACCCGATACTTGGGCAGGTACTGGCGCAGGATCTCCTGCATAACAACGCTGTCATCTACCGCCAAGAGGGTGAGGGGGGTAGGGCGCTGGGGGGGCAGCAGCTCGGGAGAAGTTTGTAAGCTCACCAGCCCTTTTTTGACCCAAGCGGCAAAGAGGCCAGCTACCTCCAGCCGATCCCGACAGAGCTTTTGGGCAATGGCCTCCAGCGACTGGCCATCTTTGGTAAGAGCATGAAGCTTTTGGCGCTGTTCGTCGCTAAGGCGATAGCGATTGACCCGCTCCCAGTTAACCACGGGCACCGCCAGAAGGCTGGGGATGGCCACCTTTAGTTCTGCCCAGCGATCGTGGCGGCGGGCAGCTTCTTGCAGCAGAGGCTCCAGCTCAAACCCGCCAATGGGTGCCTCCTGGGCAACCCGTTCCTGCACCTCGAAGTAACAGGTGCCCGCCCGCTCGAATAGGTAGCGATCAAAATCGGTGAGCAAGTTAAGCCAGAGGGCGTCTTCCACCTCGCCTGGCTTTATTAAACCCAGCTCGGCCATCACCTCCAGCAACTCCGGCAGGGGGCTGTCTCGGAGCAGCCGCTCCCGCAGCACCCGGATAACCCGTTGGGACCACTCTAGGTTGAGGCGAGGGATAAAGCGCGATAGGCGCTGCAGCAGAATTGGGGCTCCAAGGGGCCGATCAGCGGAAAAGAGCAGCCGGCCGCAGTAGTAGGTCAGCACCCAAGGCTCTGGTTCCGCGGCGGGATCCCCCCTCTTGAGGTAAAGGTGGAGGTAGCCAGTGGTAAACTGCCGACTTTGCTGCCGGAGTAGAGGTGCCAGTTCCGCCGCTGCAAAGAGAAAATGGGACATAGAAGCTCCTCCGGCCTCGTCTTTTCAGGCCACCCAAGCAGCGATTACCTTGGCTACTCACCCTAATTTGCAGCTGCTTTATAAAGTTATCTCCCCTTCATCAAATCGTCAAAAAGCCCCCGCTCCTCGGCTGGGCCTAGGCTCACAAGCCGACAAAGGATCCGTTGGCTACGAGTTTAAGGCGTCCCGCTGGGCCTGGAGCAGTTTCTGGATGCCGGCCTGGGCCAGGTCTAACATTTGCAACAGTTGCGAGCGGTCGAAGCAGCTGGCTTCAGCAGTCCCCTGAATCTCGATTAAGGCTCCCTGCTCGTTCATAACCACGTTCATATCCACTTCCGCTTGGCTGTCTTCCTCGTAGCAGAGATCCAGCAGCACCTCCCCTTGCACAATCCCCACCGAAAGGGCTGCCACCTGCTGCCGCAACGGCGATCCCTGTGCCGGATCCAGCAGCCCCTGTTTGTAGAGCCAGGTGATGGCATCATGCAGGGCTACATAGCCACCGGTAATCGCGGCGGTACGGGTGCTGCCATCGGCCTGCAGCACGTCGGCATCGATGGTGATGGTGCGGGATCCCAGTTTCTGGAGATCCAAAGCAGCGCGCAGACTGCGCCCAATCAGCCGCTGGATCTCGGCGGTGCGGCCGGAGAGCTTGAGCACCTCCCGCGGCTGGCGCTGTTGGGTGGCGGTGGGCAGCAGGCGGTACTCTGCCGTCAACCAGCCTTGGCCGGTGTTTTGTAAAAAAGGGGGGACCTCTTCAGCCACGGTGGCGGTGCAGAGAACATGGGTATCGCCAAACTTCACCAGCACTGAGCCAGGAGCGTAGCGGGTGAAGTGGCGCTGAAAGGAAATCGGGCGCAATTGGGCAGCTGTGCGGCCATCAGGGCGTTGCCAGCTCATGGGCAGTCAAGAAAGGATCCCTTGCATTGTCGATCATGTTCACCCAAGGCAGCTTCTGCAAAAGTACTGCTGGCGCCTAGAACAACAGGCCTCTGGAAAATTGCAGTGGTAGGTCAGGGGGCAGGTTACAGTGTAAAGAAGTTCTTAGCTAACTTTTCCTATTGTTGCGGCAAAGCCCCGAACCTGAGGGGTCCTACCCAGCAGGACCCCAACAATTCAGTAACGCAAGACACAAACGCTCATGATCCTTCTCTTCCTGCAACGGCTACGCCAATCGGCTCTCGACCCCTTCCAAGAGATCCATTGGACTCCGGAACTGTTTGGGATCCTGCTGGTGTATTTTGTGCAGGGGGCGGTAGGACTGGCAAGGCTAGCCACCAGCTTTTACTTGAAGGATAGCCTGGGCCTCAGTCCAGCGCAGGCAGCGGCGTTGATGGGCCTGGCTGTAATTCCCTGGACCCTCAAGCCTCTTTACGGACTCCTGTCGGATACGCTGCCGCTGGCGGGCTACCGGCGCCGTCCTTACCTCCTGCTTGCGGGGGTGTTGGGGTGCGGGGCTTGGCTGGGGATGGCTTGGGGGGCACCGACAGCGGAGCTGGCTGTGCTGTGGATGGTTTTGGGATCCCTAGCAGTGGCGGTGGGGGATGTCATCGTCGATTCGCTGGTGGTGGAGCGGGTGCAGGGCAGTGACTGGGCGGGAACGGGCACGCTGCAGTCTTTGACATGGGGGGCAACAGCTCTGGGATCCCTGCTCACCGCCTATGCCGGAGGCGCGCTCTTGGCCCACTACCCTCCCCAAGTGGTGTTTGGGCTAACAGCTCTGTTGCCCTTGCTGATTGCCCTGGCTGCCTGGGTAATTGGGGATCAGCCTGTAGCCAGCTCTTGGGGCTGGGATCCCTTGCAGCAACAGGTGGGTCGGGTGTGGCAAGCGCTGCGGCAGCCCAGCATTTTCCTACCGGTGCTGTTTGTGTTTGTCTGGCAGGCAACTCCCAGTGCCGACGTAGCCCTGTTTTATTTTGTAACCAACGAGCTTGGCTTTGGGCCGGAGTTTCTGGGCCAGGTGCGGCTGGTTACCAGCATTGCCAGCTTGGCAGGGGTGGGGATCTTTCAGGTGTATCTACGACAGATCCCCCTGCGGCCCCTCTTTGGCTGGATGACAGTCATTTCAGCAGGGCTGGGCCTGACCACTCTGATTTTGGTCTATCACCTCAACCGCGCCTGGGGCCTCGACGATCACTGGTTTAGCCTCGGGGATAGCCTGGTGTTGACGGTGGCAGGGCAAATTGCCTTTATGCCAGTGCTGGTTCTGGCCGCCCGCCTTTGCCCGCCAGGGGTTGAGGCTACCTTTTTTGCCCTCTTGATGTCGGCCTTCAACTTGGCGGGGTTTCTCTCCCAGGAGCTGGGATCCCTGCTCATGCACGCGCTAGGAGTAACCGAAAGCAATTTCAGCAACCTGGGGCTATTGTTGGTAGTAACCAATCTCTCTACCCTCCTGCCCTTGCCCTTGTTGGGCTGGTTGCCCGCAGAGGGGATAGCTCCCAGCTCAGCAGAAGCAGCCGCCAGGAGGGAGACGATCCCTCGGGGAGAGACAGAAGACTACCCGACCCTTGTCCTCCAGACCACCTGCGGGCTTGAGGAGGGAACAGCAGCCCTGCAGTTGGCAAGCAACCCACCAGAGCCTACAACTGGCTAGGGTCCGGGTGGATATGCAGCCATTTGTGGCCAATCTGGAAGCTTGGCCCCTGCTTCTATCGCCCTGGGAGTACAGAAGCTGCCCCCGTTGAGAGAACGCCCACCTCTTCAGGCCTGTTGTGTGGCTAAAAAGGGTTCACTCTTGCCTGGGCAGCTGCTGCCGCCGTTCTCTGCCTTGCCGCTTGAGCAGGGTTGCGGACTTGGGGCTATTGACCCTCCCGCTGACTTAAGTCGGGGGATTCTTGCGCAGTAAAACGCCCCCCCCAGTTCCTTGAGGCCAAGCCCTAAGGTTGACTTTAGCAAGTTGGGCCGGAACCCCCTCTTCGCCTTTGATACCCTACCCGCCCAGAGGCTTGCCACCGGTCGGGTTTTTCGTTTGCCTCCAGGAAGCTGGCTGGCAAGCTGTACCCATAAGCAAGCCGCATTTTTGGTTGGCAACCAAAGCTGCTTACGGGCTTTTCCGCCCCGCCCTACAGTACGGGGCCACCCAGCTATCCTATGTACTGGCTAATATCTTCTCCGCGTTCTGCCAAAAAAGAGAGAGCGCGGAAGCGCAGGGCCACCACCTGGTCGTAGAGGGGGTTGAGTTTGCACAAGGGGGGAATGTGCATCACCTTGCGGCCAAACAGCACCACATCCCGCTCGAAGGGACACCGGGCAGGGATCAGGCGGCACAGGAAGCGGGCCACCTGGGGATTGCGGACTTGGATCCCGTCCAGCCAGGAACGCAAGGGAGCCAAAAGGTCGGTGTAACCGCTCTCGGCTGGAGCACCTCCTGGGGAAGGCGCAGCAGAACCCTTGTCGACCAAGGTGGTTTTGAGCAGATGGAGCTGGGGTAGCTCCAGCCCCAAGGCGGCGGCAAACCGCTGCAGGAGCCGATCCTCTGCTTTGGAATACACGCCGTCGGCAATGGCGGTCATCACGGCCGTACGTAGGAAATCTTCCCGCAGCTCCGGTTGCAGTTGGGCTGCCAACTCCTCCGGGGATAGGGGGGATAGATCCTTCCCCTCCACTTCTGGCCAGTCGGAGCGGATGAGATCTTCAATGAGTCGCTGCTCTTCGGGGCTATATTCTCCATCGGCCCAGGCAATGCCCAGCAGCCCTTGTAGCCACACTTTTGCCTGCTGCGGTGAGCACTCCCTCGCAGAAGGAGGCATGGAATGGCTGGCCATAGCGGAGCTCCCCAAGAAGCCAACGCCATTTTACAAAGGCTGTAGGGGGAGATAGCCAGCCCAGAGCAGAGGGCTAGGCTGGATCCTGAAGTCTGGGAAACCTCTTTTTGGTCATGACGGATCCTTTTCCACCCCTAGCTGGTCCAGCTCAACCCGGCCCCCTTGCAGGGAGCGTTGAAGAGTCCAACCCGGATCTCCTAACTGCTGCCTACGACTACTCTCTACCTCCTGACCGCATCGCGCAAAAACCGGTGGAGCCGCGGGATCAAGCGCGGATGTTGGTGGTGTACCCAGATAGGCATGAGCACCGCCGCTTCTGCGACCTGCCTGACTACCTGCAGAGCGGGGATCTGCTGGTTCTCAATGACACCAAGGTAATTCCGGCCCGGCTGTGGGGAGCCAAGGTCTTGCCGGGAAAAGACTCTTTTGGGGCACGGGTAGAGGTTTTGCTGCTGGAGCCTGAGTTGCCAGGGATCCCAGCTAACACCTTCCAGCAGGAGCAAATCTGGCGGGTCTTGGTTAGACCAGGCAAGCGGGTCAAGGTGGGGGATCAGATCCGGTTTTGGGATCACCAGGGATCCCCGGCGGAACTGATGGGCACGGTACTTGCTGTGGATGCGGAGACCAGTGGCCGGGTGATGCGGTTTACCTGGGAAGGAGCGGATCCCTTTGAGAAGATCTTGGAGCGGGTGGGGCGGATCCCGCTTCCCCCTTACATCAAGGCTGCCCACACCCTTAATCCGGCGGAGGCGGGAGTCCGACCTGAAGACTATCAAACTGTTTGGGCTAGGCAACCAGGCTCAGTGGCCGCCCCCACCGCCGGCCTGCACTTTACCCCCCAGCTCTTGGAGCGCTTGGCTCAAAAGGGGATCCAAACCGCCTTCATCACCCTGAACATTGGCCTAGGCACCTTCCGCCCCGTGGAGGCAGAACGAGTCACTGACCACCACTTGCACAGCGAGTGGCTCAAGGTGCCGGCGGAAACCGTAGCTGCCGTTCGGGCAGCCCAAGCGCAGGGAAGGCGGGTGATTGCCGTGGGAACAACCGTGGTGCGGGCGCTGGAAACGGCAGCCCTCTCCGGCACCCTGCAGCCCTGGCAGGGGAAGAGCGACCTCTTCATCTACCCTGGCTACTGCTGGCGGGTGGTGCAGGGCCTAATCACCAACTTCCACCTGCCCCGCTCCAGCCTAATGATGTTGGTGGCAGCGCTGATTGGGCGGCAGAGGCTACTGGATCTCTACCAAGAGGCTATTGAGCAGGGCTATCGCTTCTATTCCTTTGGGGACGGCATGCTGATCCTGCCCTAAGGGGATCCTCAGGCGGCTTGGGCAGGCCGGTCTTGGCCAGTGGCAAACCACCTCTGGAGGCGCTCCCATTCCACTTGGGGGTAGCCATCCACTGCCCAGTTGGCCCGCCGCTGCAGCATGTGCAAAGGAAAGAAAGTGGCCAGGGCCAAGACCGGGATCCCTTGGGAGCGAGCTGCTTGCATGCCGGCGTAGGTGGCTTCAAAGCTCAGGCACTCCTGAGGGGAGAGCCCCATCCGCTCTAGGAGCAGACGGTGCAGCTGCCCTGAACCCAGGTCAGGATCCATCTCCTCGCCGGTCACACGGTACCGGAAATGGTCGGTCAGCTGGGCCAGGAGCGGACAGGGGAAGCGTTCTAGAAAGGCCTCCACCTCAGCAGCAGCGTGGCCGCTCACTAGGCCCACCTTGAGCTGCAGCCGCTCCAGCCTCTCTAGAGTCTCCACCAAGCCGGGGACAAGAAGGGATCCCTTCTGCTCCTGCAACGCCTGCCGGTAGTACAGGGCCTTGCGGTGCAGCAACTCTTCTCGCTGCTTGGGGCTGAGCACCCGCCCCTGGGCTTGCCAAAGGGCGGGCAGGCGCTCCCGATCGGATCGGCCTAGGTAGTGCAGCCGGTAGAGCTCCTTTTGGGCAGGGGATCCTAGATCCCAGGGACGCAAGTTCTCCTCCAGCAGCACCTGGTTGATGGCGGAGAGGTGCAGCCCCTCATCGTCGGCCACTATGCCGCTCCAGCTTAGGATCACCCCTTGCAGCGCCATAGG
Source organism: Synechococcus sp. H70.1 (assembly GCF_047502705.1). Lineage (NCBI taxonomy): Bacteria > Bacillati > Cyanobacteriota > Cyanophyceae > Synechococcales > Synechococcaceae > Synechococcus > Synechococcus sp. H70.1. The sequence continues at coordinate 34,761 of NZ_JANSIV010000018.1, read as the reverse complement.
AGAACCTCTTCCGTCCTTCTCTTGCTTGATCCTTAGGATCACTCTGGACAATTCCGAGAAGCTGGGATCCCTGCGCGGGCAGGAGGAGCCATGAAGCTGGGGGGAATGGATTCGGGGACGTGCCTATGCAGGATCTCGTCGATGGCCTGCCTTGCCTCCGCCTCCAGCGACCAGCCCCAAACTCCGGCTAGGTCATCCAACTGCTGGCGTTTGCGCGCTCCCCACAGGATTGCACTCACTCCCGGCTGATCCAAGAGCCAGCGCACCGCCAACTGAGGCAGGGTTTTGCCGTAGCGCTCCCGTGCCAGCTGGCTCAGCTCTTCTACTGCTTGTAAGTACTGGGAGTAGCGAGGTTCCACGAACTTGGGATCGATGCCGCCGCGCAGATCTCCAGGCGGAAACTTGGTTTGGGGCGTCAGCCGTCCCCCCAACAGTCCCCGGCAGAGGGGACTGTAGATCAGCGTAGCAATGCCGTTAGCCCGACAGTAGGGCAGAACGTCCGCTTCAATCTGGCGCTCAAACAGGTTATAGGGCGGCTGGACGGTGTGCAGGGGAGCCACCTGGCGAAAGCGCTCCATCTGCTGAGGAGAAAAGTTGCTCACCCCAATGGCACGGATCTTGCCCTCCTGCAGCAGGCGGTAGAAAAAGGCGGCCGTTTCCTCCAAAGGTTCTAGGGGATCTGGCCAATGCACCTGGTAGATGTCAATCACCTCCGTCTGCAGGCGGCGAAGGGAGTTTTCCAGATCCTGAGCTAGCCAACTTAGGCTGCAGTTGCGCACCACCTTGCCGTTAGTCCACTGCAGGCCGGCCTTGGTGGCAATGACCACGCGATCCCGGCAGCCGGCATCCCGGATGGCCCGTCCCAAAAGCGTTTCCGAAAGGCCGCGGCCATAGGCCGGGGCTGTGTCAAAGAGGGTAATACCTAGGTCAATAGCCTTGCGGAGGGTGGCATAGGCCTCCTCAGGGTCTGCTGGCCCCCACCAATCCCCGGTCATGCTCCAGGTGCCCAACCCCACGCGGCTAAGTTTTAGACCTGTCTCGGCAAGCGTGACAAACTCCATGGCAACTTCTGCAAAGAGGATCCGGTTTCAGGATGCTAACAGGCGCCGGGAGAAGACAAAGCCGGTTGCGCCTAGCTGCTGGTGGAAAAGGAGGCCGGGCTTTTGCCTCTACTTTTCTAACTAGAGGCTCAGTAGAGTGGGGATTGAAAGATTCCCACCGGAATGGCCCGATGAAGTCCATTTTCCCTCTCTGCCTGGCCGGGGGCAGCGTTCTAATCTGGGGATCCCTGCTGTCTGCGCAGGCACAGGTGATCACGCCCCTTTTTCCAGAAACTTCCCGAACTCCTATCCCGCTGCCCCCCAGCCAGGATATTCCCACCTTGCCGATTGTGCCGGATCCCCGGCCTGTACCGACGACATCCCCCCGGCCAAGGCCGCTGCCGACGGGGACTTTTGAGGAGATTAGCCGCTACTTCCGCGATCTCAACCGAGCCAAGAACTTAGCCCGCCAAGCGGCTGAAATTGCCAACGGGGGCTTGCAGCGCTACCGCGCCGAGGCCTCTATGCACGGGGCAGCCATCGATGCACCGTTTGAAGAGTTTGCAGATGCCTGGATCTTCACCTTCCGGGGCGGCGAGCCTGGCTTTACTCAGCCCAGCATCGAAACCCAGGTGCGGGTGGATCGGCGCACCTTTCAGACCACCATCCTCTACAACGGCCCCATCCGCTCTCGGCCCTAAGGGATCCCTGCCATAATCAAAAAAGGGCAAGGGACCCGGGGTATGACCAAGTTTGTCTTCATCACCGGCGGAGTCGTCTCCAGCATTGGCAAGGGGATCGTAGCGGCCAGCCTGGGGCGTTTGCTCAAGTCCCGCAACTACACCGTGTCAATTTTGAAGCTGGATCCCTACATCAACGTGGATCCCGGCACCATGAGCCCCTACCAGCATGGGGAAGTGTTCGTTACTGACGATGGCGCCGAGACCGACTTGGACTTGGGCCACTACGAGCGCTTCACCGACACCAACATGTCCAAGCTCAATAACGTCACCACCGGCGCCATTTACCAGGCGGTGATCTACAAGGAGCGGCGGGGCGACTACCAGGGCAGCACAGTGCAGGTGATCCCCCACGTTACTCAAGAGATCAAAGAGCGCATCCGGCGGGTGGCCCGCGAGACCAACGCCGATGTGGTGCTGGTGGAGGTGGGAGGCACGGTGGGGGATATTGAGTCCTTGCCCTTTCTGGAAGCCATCCGCCAATTTCGCAAAGACGTGGGCCGAGCCAACGTGGCCTACGTGCACGTGACCCTGGTGCCTCTCATCAGGGCGGCAGGGGAAATGAAAACCAAGCCCACCCAGCACTCGGTCAAGGAGCTGCGCTCGATTGGGATTCAGCCGGACGTGCTGGTGTGCCGCTGCGAGCAGCCCCTACCCCGCGGCCTCAAGGAGAAGATCTCCGAGTTTTGCGACGTGCCGGTGGAATGTGTCATCCAGGCGCAGGATGCCCCCAGCATCTACGACGTGCCCTTGATCCTAGAGCAGGAAGGGTTGGCGCAGCGGGTTTTGGAGATCCTCAACCTGGAGCCGCAGCAGCCGGATCTGCGGGAGTGGGAGCTCCTGGTGCAGCGGCTGCACCACCCTCAAGAGCAAGTGGAGATTGCCATTGTCGGCAAATACGTGCGCCTCACCGACGCCTACCTCTCAGTGGCGGAAGCCCTGCGCCATGCGGGCCTGGCCCTCAATGCCGGCGTTACCTTGCGCTGGATCTCTTCTGAAGAAGTTGAGGAGCAGGGGCCGGCAGCCCTGCTGGCCGGTGTGGACGGCGTGGTGGTGCCGGGGGGGTTTGGCAGCCGCGGCATCGAGGGCAAGGTGGCCACCATCCGCTACGTGCGCGAGCGGGGCATTCCCTTTCTGGGGCTGTGCCTGGGCATGCAGTGTGCGGTGATCGACTGGGGATGCCACATTGCCGGTCTGGAGCGGGCCAACAGCTACGAGTTTGATCCCGACACCCCCCACCCCGTCATCAGCCTGTTGCCAGAGCAGAAAGATGTGGAGCACTTGGGGGGAACCCTGCGCCTGGGCCTCTACCCCTGCCGCATCTTGCCCAACACCCTGGCGGCCAAGCTCTACGGGGAAACCATTGTCTATGAGCGCCACCGCCATCGCTATGAGTTCAACAACGCCTACCGCAGCCTGTTTTTGGACTCCGGCTACGTCATCAGCGGTGTCTCACCCGATAACCGCCTGGTGGAAATCATCGAGCTGCCCAGCCACCCCTTTTTCATTGCCACCCAGTTCCATCCCGAATTTCGCTCCCGCCCCAACCGCCCCCATCCCCTCTTTTTGGGGCTGATCGAGGCCGCCCTGCGCAGCCGTTCCCGGCCGCAAGCCCTGCAGTTGCAGAACACGGGCTAGGGCATTGGGGTTAATTCAAGAGTTGTCGTTTCCAGCGCGCTATGCCTCGCCACCGAAAAAAGTCGGATTTGCCCAGCAAAATCTGTCTCACCTGCGGCAGGCCCTTCACCTGGCGCAAGAAGTGGGCCGACTGTTGGCCGGAGGTGAAATACTGTTCTGAGCGGTGTCGCAACCATCGCCCCAAGGGATCCCGGTCCTCCTAGACGTCTGGGGCAGATAATGGGGTCGTCAAAGGGGGGTGGCATGCGGTTTCTCAAGTGGCTCTTGCACAATCCCCACGAAACGGAGGAGGAGGATCCCTTTCTGCGGGCCATTATCCGCCTAGAAAGCCTGATCTCGAAGCTGCTTTCTATCTTGATGATTGGGCTGATTGGGGTGGCTGTGGTGGATTTGACCCGCTTCCTGGTAGCTGATCTGCTGCAGGAGCCAATCGGGTTTTTCTCTACCACTTTGATCGAGATCTTCGGCCTCTTTTTAAATATTTTGATTGCGCTGGAGATTCTGGAGAACATTACCGCCTACTTGCAAAAGCAGGTGGTGCAGGTAGAGCTGGTGATTGTGACTTCTTTGATCGCAGTGGCGCGCAAGATCATTATTTTCGATTTTGAGAAGCTGGGGGGCCTGGATCTCATTGGGCTGGCAGCAGCGACGCTAGCCCTCTCCGTCAGCTACTGGCTGGTGCGACGAGCCAAGCCGTGATCCCTGTCGAGCGAAGGGCGGGCCTGGACAAATCCTGATAGGATAGGGGCGGAGCTTTCTGGCAAGAGAGATGCGTGTGCCCTCGGGGGTTGCCCACCTGTTGAAGCTAGCTGTGCTGGCGGTGCTGCTTTGGGTGGGATCTGGCTTTCTTCCCGCTCTGGCCCGTCCGCATTCTTCTTACGATTTGCTCCTAGCACAACAGTTGGGCAAAACCGTGAAAACCTACAACAGTCCTCCGCCAATGGTCATCGACCCGGCCAAGTCCTACACGGCCACGCTGGAGACCACCGCCGGCACGATGGTTTTGGAGCTGTTCCCGCAGGAAGCTCCCCTTGCTGTCAACAATTTTGTCTTCTTGGCCCGGGATCATTTCTACGACGGCGTCATCTTTCACCGGGTCATTCGGGGTTTCATGATTCAGGGCGGGGATCCCACTGGCACAGGTCGAGGTGGGCCAGGCTACCGCTTTCCCGATGAGCCGGTGCGGCGCCCCTACACGCGAGGGACTTTGGCCATGGCCAATGCTGGCCCCAACACCAATGGCAGCCAGTTCTTCATTATGCATGCCGACTACCCGCTGCCTCCTCACTACACCATCTTTGGGCAACTGATTGAGGGGGAAGAGGTGTTGGATAAAATTGCCACGGCGCCCACGGGCCCTCAGGATCGCCCCTTGAACCCGGTTGTGATCAAGTCTGTTCGCATCTCGGAATCAAACTAGGTTGGGCCAATCCGGCGAAACAGGCTCTATGGGGGACTTAGGTATGGAGTTCGCTAGGCCCCCGCGAATGTCCCCCCGTATTCTAGTTCTGGATTTTGACGGCGTGCTCTGCGACGGGCGGTTGGAGTATTTTGCCTCCTCCTGTCGCGTCTGTGGCCAGGTGTGGGGTTTAGCCCCTGCCCAGTTGGAGCTATTGCGCCCTGCCTTCGACCGCCTGCGACCCCTAATCGAGATTGGCTGGGAGATGCCTCTGCTGCTGTGGGGGCTACAGCAAGGGATCCCAGAGGACGCTTTGCGCCAAGACTGGCCCGGCTGGCGGCAGCGGTTGTTGCAGCAGGCGGGGGTTTCCGAGCGGGCTTTGGCCCAAGCCCTGGATGAGGTGCGGGATCGCTGGCTGGCAGAGGATCTCCAAGGCTGGCTGGGGCTGCACCGCTTTTATCCAGGAGTAACGGCCTGGATGCGCCAGATCCAGGCTGCTGGCGAGCCGCGCCTGGCCATTCTCAGTACCAAGGAGGGGCGCTTCATTCAGCAGCTTTTGCTCCGCGAGGGGATCCAGCTGCCACGCCACCGCATCCTGGGCAAGGAGGTACGCGCCCCCAAGGCCACCACCCTCCAGCGGCTGCTAGCAGCGACCCAGGTAGCGCCTGAGGAGCTCTGGTTTGTTGAGGATCGCCTGCAGACGCTGCGCCAGGTGCAGAGTGTACCAGAACTGGAGCAGGTGCTCTTGTTTTTAGCCGAGTGGGGCTACAACCTGCCCGAGGAGCGGGAAGCGGCCGCTCGGGATCCCCGTCTCCATTTGCTTAGCCTAGAGCAGCTCTTCCAGCCCTTTGAGCAGTGGTTGGCCCCGCCTCCTCCTTCCCCCCCCCTTGCCATCAGCCCGGCTAGCCTGGAAGACTTCGCCCCTAGCCGGAAACGCCCGGAAGCCGGCCTGGCCTCGCTGGTGCTGACCTTGGTGGAGCTGCTGCGGCAGTTGATGGAGGCCCAAGTGGTACGCCAAATGGAAGCCAATCGCCTTTCGCCCGAGCAAATTGAACGGGCTGGCAGCAGCCTGCAAGCTCTGCGAGAGCAAATTCGGCAACTCTGCGCCCTGCTGGAGATCGATCCAGCGGATCTCAACCTCGATCTAGGGGATCTGGGCACCCTTCTGCCCCGCCAGGGAGACTACTACCCCGGCCAGCCTGACGGCGAGGGATCCCTGCTGGAACTCCTGGATCGGCTAATTAACACCGGGATTGTTATCGACGGCGAGATCGACCTGGGCTTGGCGGACTTGAATCTTATCCATGCCCGCCTAAAACTGGTCCTCACCTCCAGCGCCAAGCTTTATTAAACCCAGGGAGGGTCAATGGAGACGATTGGGAGAAGAGATGCCAGGAGCAAGCTAGAGAATCCAGAAATCGCGGTATGCTGGCTTTGGATCCCGTTAATCTCTCTTCATAGTCTTCTCCTATGGATGTCTTTGCCCCAACTGGAAACCTGCATGCTGGCGCCATTTGGCCGGAGGTGGTGGTCACCCTCACGCTGTTGATTGTCTTGGTGGTGGATTTAGTAGGCGGGTCAGCAGCCCGCAAAAGTCTGCCCGCCCTCTCCCTCTTTGGCTTGATCGGGGCTTTGGTAACCCTGGTGTTGCAATGGCAGCAGCCTCAGTTGGAGAGCTTCTTGGGCAGCTTTGCTGCGGATCCAGTTAGCATTCTCTTCCGGGGCCTAGTGGTGGTAACGGCAGCCCTGACGGTGATGATGGCGGAGCGCTACATTGCCCAGGCGGGAGCGCCCACCGGTGAGTTTTATGTGCTGCTGCTCACGGCCACCTTGGGGGGAATGTTCCTTGCAGGGGCCACCGATCTCATCATGGTGTTTGTCTCGTTGGAAACGCTAGGCATCGCCAGCTACCTGATGGCCGGCTACACCAAGCGGGATCCGCGCTCTTCAGAGGCAGCGCTGAAGTATCTCTTGATCGGGGCCAGCAGCACAGCCATCTTCCTCTATGGCATGTCGCTGCTCTATGGCCTTTCAGGAGGTCAGACGCAGCTGGCAGCTATTGCACCACACCTGGCCAATGCTGGGCTGGCGGGGATCCTTGCCTTGGTGTTCTGCCTTAGCGGCATTGGTTTTAAGCTGGCGGCGGTGCCCTTCCACCAGTGGACGCCCGATGTCTATGAGGGATCCCCAACGCCGGTGGTGGCCTTTTTGTCAGTGGGATCCAAGGCGGCAGGCTTTGCCCTGGCCATTCGCTTTCTCGCCACTGTGTTCCCGGCAATGACAGAAGAGTGGCGGGCGGTGCTCTCGGTGTTGGCCATTTTGACCATGGTGCTGGGGAATGTGGTGGCCATTGCCCAAACCCGCCTCAAGCGACTGCTGGCCTACTCTTCCATTGGGCAGGCGGGCTTTGTTTTGATTGGGTTGGTAGCAGGGACTGAAGCGGGCTACGCCAGCTTGATTTTTTACCTAATGGTCTATTTGGCCATGAACCTGGGGGCCTTTCTCTGCGTTACCCTGTTTAGCCTGAAGACGGGTACCGACGAGATTAACGAGTACAGCGGCCTCTACCAAAAGGATCCCTTCCTCACCCTTTGCCTGAGCATTTGTCTGCTCTCTCTGGGCGGATTGCCGCCGCTGGCGGGCTTTTTCGGCAAGCTGTATCTCTTCTGGGCTGGCTGGCAGGCAGGAGAATACACGCTGGTGCTGGTGGGCTTGGTTACTAGCGTCATCTCCATCTACTACTACGTGCGGGTGGTGAAAGCCATGGTGGTAAAAGAGCCGCAGGAAATGTCGCTTTCGGTGCAAAACTACCCCGAGACCGACTGGCAGGCCGAAGGCATGCCGGCTTTGCGGGTGGGCATGGTGCTGACGCTGGTGGCCACCATCTTGGCTGGCATTCTCTCCAATCCGCTGTTTACTCTCTCCATCCAGGCAGTAGAGCAAAGTCCGTTTTTGGGGTTCCCGACAGCCCAGGCTTTTGCTCCAGAGCCAGCTAGCCCTTCTCTGACCGTTGCGGGCTCTGCAGCTTTGCCGAGCTACTAGAGCTCCCTCACCCCCAGCCCCTCTCCCTAAGGGAGAGGGGGGTTTTGCTTGCTGAGTCGACTGCTGGGATCCCCCCTCAAATACCTTCTAGGCTGACATTGAGAAAGCGGGCGATCTCGGCTGCTTGGTTTTCGATCTCGGCCAAAGAGGGTGGCTGACCCACACCGGTGAGGGGGATGTCGCCGCGTCCTTTTACCCGCAAGTAGATAACCCGACGGGGGTTGAGGCCTTCTCGCAGCTCTACCCGCAGGCTTTGCACCTCGGCAAAGTCGTATTCTAGGCGCACCTCGCGGTTTTTGCCCGGAAAGCCCTGCCGCACCAGCGTTATCTTTTGGGTGCGGCGGTCGAACTCGTTGTAGCCGCCCCCTAGGTTCCAGTACAAACTTAGCCATTGGTACAGCCCCGCCAGGGATCCGAGCAGGCCGTAAAAGAGCATGGCAATGCCCTGGGGAATGAACACCAGGCTGGCGGGATCGGAAAAGGGAAGCAAATTGCGGTGGAAATAGCTAGAAAGACCAGCCAGGGTAAAGCCCAGACCCCCCGCTGTCAAGACCACTGCCCAAAAGTAAACACTGGGCCGCCGCGAGCCAATGACGGTGTAGCGCAGCAGGTCTTCAGAGCGAATTTCGGGAATGGTTGCAGCCACAGACGGGATCCCTTTCTCCAAAGCTAGCTTCTTCCATCATTATTAGGCGGGAAGCCCTGCCCTAGGGAGGGGCAACAGAGCCTTTCTCCTTAGGGGCTTTCGACCTCTCGGTTCCTAAAGCCTGGGATCCCTTAGCGGGGTGTAACGATTTCCCCTGCCCCTGGGGTAACTGCCGGAGGTTCACTGGGGGAAGGCTCGCCCTCAGGGGTAGGAGAGGTGGGTTCCGGCTGGGCTGCCGGCGGAGAAGTTTCGGCTGCAGGCGTTGGACTTGGCAGGGCCGAGAGCTGGGCTACCGCCTCCTGAGCTGTCCGCTCTCCAAAGGCCGACAGGGCAATTGCCGCTTCCCCACGGCTGACCGGCTGGAAGGGGTTAAAGGTACGGATGGGGCCGAAGGTGCGCAACACGGTGGAGGCATTCTCCAGGCTGCGATCTGCCACCAGGGGAGCAACCGCCTCCTCAGGGATCTGCGCCGCATCGGTAAAGCCCCAACGCTCCTCCAGCTCTAATCGGGATCCCTTGATCTGCCCAGGCGGCAAATCCAAAGGCACCTTCATGCGGATGAGCTCGGCTCGCGACAGCAGGCTGTTGGGACGAAACTCGCGGTTGGCGTCTCCGCTAACGATGCCGGCAGCTCCCAGGGCCTGGATGTAGCGAAAGTTGGGATCCTCCTCCGGCACATCCAAAAAGAGGGGGCGCTCGCTGGCAGGTCCCAGCCGGATTTGGCGGCTGGGCTCGTCGGCGTAAATGGCGTTGTTGGCCAGCACCAACCAGCGGGCAAATTCGCCGCGGCGAACACTGCGCTGGGGCTGAAATTCCCTGCCGCCAATATCAGCAAAGACCCCCAGTTGATCCAGGTAATAGACCGAGCGGGCCACCAGGGATCCGGGCTCCAGATCCGTGAAGCGGCTGCTGAGCTGGCTGGGCAGAGGCGTGAAGGCAGCAGGGGGAGTTGTAGGAGCGATCCAAGGCGAAGGCGTCTCAGCTTGATCTGCAGAGGGAGAGGCAGACAGACCCATCGGTCGCACCGCTCGTTGCAGCCGCTCTCCCCACTCGGTTCCCTGACAGGCCGACACCAGCCCCAGCAGCAGGACAAAGCTTCCACCCTTGAGCCAGCTGCTGGCTGGAGACAGCGATCGCCCAGACCGCCTAGGATTGCCTTGCTGCTGCAGCGTCTTCTCCCGCTCTACTGAGCCCATTTGCGGCTGAACTCCTCCAGCACATCCAGCAGGTTGAGCAGGCTTTGCATGGGCAGCAGATCGGCTAGAGGCAGCTCTTTGCGCCCACCCCCCACTTTTACTGGGATCCCTTGCAAAACCTCGGTAACAGCATTCTCGTCCACCTTGCCTGCCATCACCTGGGGAGCCAGTCGCTCTGCCAAAACCGTATGCAGGTGGGCATCCCGCAGGTAAAGGTGCCACCGGGCTACATCGATGTAAACTTCCTTGCCAATGGCAGCTGCCAATTGCTCAATCTCTGGGTTGCTGGGCACTTGGGCCATTGCTCAGCTCCGTCAGGGGTTGCCCTCTGCCGATCATAACCTGCTCCCACCTCACGGAGAGGTGGCGGCAGAGCGACTCGGTAGAGGCAAGGCAAAGTTCTCCTGCAACTGCCGCAGCAGCAATAGGTGCTCCAGAGCTAAGCGATCCCGCTCGAGGCGCAACTGACTCAGTTGGGCCTGGACCTGGCGGATCTCCTCTTCGTCGGAGTCCCAGGTTTGCAAAAGGCGGTAGAGGCGGTCTTGCTGGCTAGCAATCTGCTGGTTCAGGCGGGCCAAGCGGCGGCTGAACTCCCTATCCATCTCTTCTGCCAGCTGGGGATCGGGCAGGAGGGGCAGCTGAGCCCAATCGATGCCCAGCTGGGTTGAAGTTGGTGGGAGTGGCTCCAACTTTTTGAGGAGAGGGAAATCGGGAAAAGGGGAGAGCTCTACCTCAGAAGCAGCCGGTTGGTTTTTTGGGGTAGAAGCCTGCGCCCTGGCCAGCGGGGGGGTGGGCTGGGCAGCAAACTTCAAGGGACTGGGAGAGGGGTGCGCCAGAGGGTTACCCCTGGGATTTGCCTGGGCTGCCCAAGATCCCAGACTGCCCAGCCAAAGACAAATGGCTAGCCCCCAAGCCCGGCGGATTGCTGTGCTCACCCTGCCCTCCTCGGTCTTCCTTCAAGCTAGCTCAAGCCTTACTCCCCGCCCAAGTCAGCTGGAGAGTTGGGCAGCGGCTCAAACAAAATTGAGTAGGCGTCTTGCTTCTCTCCTGGCTCGAACAGGTAGCGCTGGGCAAGCCGGGCAGAGGCTGGCACCATGGCCACCCGCACCGGCGGCTCCTCCAGTGACACCAAGGGCTGAGGGTGTAACCAGCGCCAGCCTGCCCAGCCGGCTCCCGCCAAGGCCACCACAGCCGCTGCCACTTGTCCCCAGGGAAAGCCGCTGCAGCGCCGCCACCCTAGAGCAACCGCTGGCGTTCGCTCCAGCTTCTCGAACACACGGCTAATTAGCAACTCCGTCTGAACGGGATCCGAGGTTGGCGCCTTGAGGTTGGCCAAGCCAGCTTGTAAAGCCGCCAGCTGGCTATACAGTTGCCGCGCCTGGGGATTGCTAGCCAGCCAATCCTCCACTTGCCGTGCCTCCTGGGGAGCCAGTTCCCCATCTAGGTAGGCGCTTAACTGTTCAAAGCACTCCTCCACTGGCGGTAGCTCCGCTGGGGAAAGGGAGGCGGCCTTCTCACGGTCAGGGTTGGGGCAAAACATGGTCATTCGCCGTTGAGGTAGGGTTTCAGGATGGATTGCAAGCGGGCGCGGGCCCGCGCAATGCGGGATTTAACAGTACCCAAAGATACCCCCGTAATCTCTGCAATTTCCTCATAGGCCATCCCCTGAATTTCTCGCAGCAGGAGAGCTTGGCGAAAGACCTCGGGCAGATCGTGGACAGCTTGGTGCAATCGCTCGTAAAACTCGCAGGTGGTGAGGTGGTCATGGGGGCCGGGGCTATTGCTGGGCAGTTCCCATTCCATCTCACTCTCTTGCCTTGAAATCGAGGCATCTAAAGAAAGGGTTGGCTGTTGACGCTTGCGCTTGCGCAGCTCGTCATAAAACAGATTGGTGGCAATCCGGCCCAGCCAACTGCGAAACTTTGCTGGTTCCTGCAAATGTTTTAGGTTGCGATAAGCTCGGATCCAAACTTCCTGAGCCAAGTCCTGGCGATCTGGCCAGCTGGGCGCAAGGTGGTAGAGAACCTTGTCTACGTAGGCTTGATAGCGGCGTATGAGCTCGGCGAAGGCCTCGCGGTGGGGCTGGGATCTCTGCTGACACAGCAGTACCAGCTCTTGATCAGCAAGCTTTTCTGGCGGCACAGGCTCGTCCTTTACTGAAGCCGACCAGCGCTGGCCACTGAGGTCGTCGAGGACAGCATCCATAAGCAGCCATGGAGCAGGAGGACAATAGCAGAGGGATCCCTTCTGCTTACCAGACGAATTCAAGAAAAGCGGGTTCCCTTCCTAGATCTTGGCGCAAAGGGCGAGGGGTTGAACTGGCGAGAGTGCCCTTGCAGGATAGCTCTCGAGCTGGCAACTGGGCTACAGTGGGCTTGCGGTAGAGTGGGCGCCCATCCCCATGACTTCCGAGGCAGCTGCTGTTCTTTCTGAGCTCAAGGCAGTGCCAATGCTGGCGGAACTTTCGGCAACGTCTCTGCAGTGGCTGGGATCCCAGGTGAGGCTGCGGGACATCCCGGCAGGGCAGCTGCTCTTGATGCAGGAGGCCTGGGGCAACGTCGTTTACCTAATCCTCTCCGGCTGGGCCAAGGTGCGGCGGGCGCGGCGGATCCGCACCGCCCAAGGGATGCAGGATGGCACCCAAACCCTAGCCCTGCTTGGCCCGGGCGCTTGGGTGGGGGAAATGGCCGTGCTGGATGAAGCTCCCCGCTCGCGGGATGTGCTGGCCCTAACCCCGCTGCGGGCTGCCGGGATCCCGGCGGCAGCTTTCAAGGCGCTGATGCTCCAGGAGCCGCGTCTGTGCTACCAACTGGCCTGCAGCCTCTCCCGTCGCTTGCGCCTAGCCAATTTGCAGGCCGATCTGGATCAACAAAGCCCCCCGCTGCGGGTGGTGCAGGCGCTGGTGTACCTGGCGGAAGCCTTTGGCGAGAAGACTGGCCAGGGGATGCGCATCCTCTACCCACCGCCCCAGGATTTGGCCGATATCAGCCGAGTTAGCAGGGAAACAGTGGCAGCGGTGCTAGAACGCCTGCAGCAGCAGGGGGTTATTCAGCCGCTGCCCGACCAGCAGTCTCTGCTACTGGTCCAGTACGCTAAGTTGGTGGAGGCAACCCGCCTGCTCTAGCTGGGGCTGCGCCTGGGAAAGCTAGTAGGGGCACGCCACCCTGTACCTGCAAGGTCACTTGGCAAGGCCGCAGGCCCACGCTAGCCAGGCGGCCTCTTCTTCCGACAGGCTAGCTTGGTGCAGGGCGTAAACCTGGCGGTGATACTCCTCAAGCCAAGTCTGTTGCGCCTTGTCTAGCAGATCCCAGTCAATCAAGCGCCTATCAAAGGGGATCCAAGTTAGGGAGCGAAAGGCCATCCAGCCCTCCGGCTCTGGAAGGGCAACCACTTCATAGAGGTTTTCCAAGCGAATTCCACCCCAGCCCGGCTGGTAGTAGCCCGGCTCAATGCTAGTGATCATGCCTACCTTGAAGGGGGTGGTGGCGCGGCGGTGGATCCCATTGGGCCCCTCGTGGACGTTCAAGAAGGCGCCAACACCGTGGCCGGTGCCGTGGCCATAGTCCAGCCCTGCCTGCCAGAGGCTGGAGCGGGCAATGCCATCCAAGGAGACCCCGTAGGTATCCGGGGGGAAGATCTGGCGGGCGCACTGGATGTGGGCTTTAAGCACCTCGGTGTAGCGCCGCTGGCACAAGGGATCTGCCGGTTGCGGGCCAATCCAGATGGTGCGGGTAGCGTCGGTAGTGCCCCCCAGGTAGTGGGATCCCGAATCCAACAAAAACAACTCGCCTGGCTGCAAAAACTTCTGAGGATCCGGGGTGCCGTAGTGGACAATGGAGCTGTTGGCGCCGGCCCCGGCAATGGTGTTAAAGCTCAGGCCCACCCAATCCCCTTCCTCGCGGTAGTGGGCTGCCATGGTGGCCGCCACATCGGCTTCGCTGATGGGGATCCCCGCTTGAATTTGCCGGTCAATCCAAGCCAGGGTGCGGATCTTGGCCCGGCTGGCCTTGCGGTTAGCTAGCCGCATCTGCTCCAGCTCAGTGGGGTTTTTCACCGCCTTGAGGGCCTCCACAGGGTGATCCAGCTCGCGACAGGGGATCCCTTGCAGCAGCTCTTGGGTGCCCTGAGTGGTCTGCTTGGGATCCAATCCCACCGGCCCGTAGCCCTTGGCCCACTGGGGCAGCTGTTCCGGGTAGGCCTCGTAAGGCCAGAGCTCGACCTCGGCTTCCACCAGCATTTGCCGAGCCGAGGGCGTGAGGCGCTCCAGGTCAGTAAACAGGGCAACCCTCTCCAGGGCGACCAGCGCGTAGGCGCGGAACACTGGGTTGTAGGGGATGTCAGAGCCGCGCAGGTTAAACAGCCAAGCTACCTGGTCCAACTTGGTTAGGGGCAACAATCCCACCCGCTTGCGACGCATCTCCTGGCGCACCTGGGCCAGCTTGTCGCTGGCAGTAGCCCCGCAGAGCTGGGCAGGGACAGGATAGATGGGTTGCTGCAAAAGGGCTTGGCTAGCTTCCTTGGCCAGCTTGTCCAGCGGGTTTTCGCTAACCGGCACCAGTAGCACCCCCCCGGCTTGGGCGTGGGTCTGCAACTGGCGGTAGGTGGCCACTGATACTGTGAAGGGATCCACTCCTAGGCGAAAGCCGGATCCCAGCTCTTCCACAATCTCCATCAGGCTGGGCTGCTCCGGCAGGCCGCCTTTGATGACGGTAAACAGGTTGGGATCCACTTCCCGCTCCGCCTGCTCGTGGTAGCGGGGATCCACCCACAGCCAGGCCCTGTCCCGGCTAATCAGAGCATCCCCCACCGAGCCGGTAAAGCCTGTAATCCACTGCCGCCGCTTGCGGTATTCCAGCAAATACTCATTGAGGTGCTCATCAGCCGAGGGCACCCAAAACCCATCCAGATTTTGTTCCTGCAAAAGCTGGCGCAACTGCTGCAAACGGGCGGCAATATCCAAGCGGGGCAGGGTTTGGAGCATGGCAGGGACAAGAGGGAGATCTGGGCCGATGGCCCTAGAGACCAATATAGTTCTCTTTGGGAAAGCAGACGGAACATAGAGGAAGCGGCTACTTGGTGGTGGACTACAAAGCAGGAGCCAAGGGCTTCTGCGCCGTGTTTTTCAGCGACCTGGTGCACTGCTTTTCCCAACTAGCACCGAAACCGCGAACCCCCTCCAGGAGAGGGGCTAGGTTCTAGCGCTCTTCGGGAAAGCCAGCCTCTCGCCAAGCGCGGATGCCGCCGTCCATGGAGATCACGCGGCGGTAGCCCATTTTCTGCAGGTTGTCGGCTGCTAGCGCCGAGCGAAAGCCGCCACCACAGTAGAGGACAATCTCGGCTTCTTTATCTGGAATCACCTTCTCGATATCCCGCTCGATGATGCCTTTGCTTAAGTGAATGGCGCCGACAATGTGGCCGGCCTGCCACTCCGACTCTTCCCGCACGTCGACTAGGTAGAAGGGATCCCCTTGCAGTTGTTTTTGCCTCACCTGTTCAACGGTGAGCTCTTGGATGCGGCTTTTGGCCTCGTTAACCAAAGCCAGGAAAGCAGGAGAGTGGTGGGATGCCATGCACACCTCCCAGAGAACCCAGTTCCCAGGATAAACCCAGGCCCAATCGCGTTGGGAACACTAAACCTTCAGCAAGCTAAACTAAGGGCAGATTTGCCCCCTGGAGGCTCCAGTTTGAGCTCTCGATTCACCCTTTCCCAACTGCTTGGGTTCCTTGCTCTGACTTTGAGCTGGGGGATCCCTTTCCCTGCCAAGCTGCCGGCTCAAGCTGCCCCCGTCCGCCTAGAAAGCGGGATCCAACGGCAAGTCTCTAGCCCGCCGCCAGCCTCGCTCGTAGAGTGGCTGCAAAAGCAGATAGACGCTGCCAACCGCCGCGACTTGCCAGGGGTAATGGCTGGCTATAGCCCCGACTTTCGCCACCGGGACGGCCTGGATCGACAAGAGGTGGAGGAAGCTATTCGCCAGCTGTGGGAGGCCCATCCCCAATTGACCTACTCGGCTCAAATTGTCTCTTGGCGGCAGGTGGGCCCTGAGATCGTGGCCGAGATCGCCAGCCAAGTGCAGGGATCCCAAGCTTCAGCACGGGGGGAGTTTCAGGTCAAGGCTGCCGCCCTGGTGCGCAACCGCTACCGCCCGGATGTGGCCAATCCAGGACAACTGCTGCTCGTAGACCAAGAAGTCCTGCGGGAGTCTAGCACCCTCCTCTCCGGCTCGGCACCTCCCACTGTTACTTTCAAGTTGCCCGAGGCGGTCAAGCCAGGATCCACCTACTCGCTGCAGGCTATTGTGGCAGAACCCCTCACCCAGTCCTTGCTGCTGGGCGCTGTCGATGAGCAACCCGTCGCTGCAGGCGGCTACTTGGATCTCACTTCGTTTGCCCTTGAACCTCTGCAGGCAGGCGGGCTCTTTCTACAGGCAGATGCCCCCCCAGAACCGGGCGCTCGGTGGATCTCGGTGATGCTGGTTAACCAAAGTGGCCTTGTTGTCGAGAGCCGGCGCCTTACCGTCCAACCGTGACCTACTCCCGACCCTCCTGCTGACAGGACAGGCTGCATGGCTTACGCCGCGCTCTGCCAACGCTTCAACGGGATCCGGTCGTCCCTCCACAAGCAGACACGGAAGGCGCCAGATTCCGGCAACCCCGTTGTGTATAGCCCTTGTAGGGGTGGCTGGGTTCCAAGACTGACCTTGCAGGTACAGTGATGAGCCAGAGAGGAAGGTTCTTGAAGCAACCTAGCAAAGAGTTGGGCTTACTGGAGCGGAAACTCCTCAAAAAACTATCCGCTCTCACCCACCACCGAGGAGAAACAGGCGGTCCAGGAGAGAGCGGTCTAGCGGGCCTTCAACTGGAACCTGACTGCCGGGAGGAACTCCAAGCGAGCCAGAACGCGAAGACTCCTCAGCAAGCTAAGGATCTGAGTTCAGGCCGTTAGAGAACAGCCCCGGCGCACAGCCGGCTGAACCCAACTTGACGACCCTTACACGAACTACTCTCTGGCATCCCCTGGAACCTCCCTTCCTCAACGACATCCTGAGGCTAGCACGAATCTTTACCTTTACCAAGAGGGCGGGCTGGATCCCTTCTCCCCAAAAGGGCTTCAATGAAGGGGATCTCAGGAGACACCGCTGAGGAGAGAGCAACGGCGTAGGATAGAAGGACACCCTTTAGCCTGATCAACAAGTTGCCGTGGACTACAAGAGTACCCTCAACCTGCCGCAAACCCAGTTTCCCATGCGGGCGGAGGCCGCTAAGAGGGAGCCCGCCATCCAAGCTTTTTGGCAGGAAGAACAGATCTATCAGCGTCTGTCGGAAACCAATCCCGGGGATCCCTTTGTGTTGCACGATGGGCCGCCCTATGCCAATGGCGACATCCACATGGGCACCACCCTCAACAAGATTCTCAAAGACATTGTGAACAAGTACCACATCCTGCGGGGGCGCAAGGTGCGCTATGTGCCTGGCTGGGATTGCCACGGCCTACCCATTGAGCTAAAGGTACTGCAAAGCCTCTCCCCCCAGGAGCGGGAAAGCCTTACCCCCCTGCAACTGCGGCAAAAGGCCAGAGAGTACGCCCTGCACTATGTCAACGTGCAGCGGGCCAGTTTTCAGCGGCTGGGGGTATGGGGGGATTGGGATCGGCCCTACCTGACCCTCTCGCCGGAGTACGAGGCGGCCCAGATCGAGGTGTTTGGTCAGATGGCCCTCAAAGGCTACATCTACCGCGGCCTCAAGCCTGTCCACTGGAGCCCCAGCTCGCAGACGGCCTTGGCAGAAGCGGAGCTGGAATATCCCGACAACCACGTCTCCCTCAGCATCTACGTGGCTTTTCCTCTGCAGAGCCTCACTCCAGCAGCACAGCCGATTTTGGAGCCCTTCCTGCCGGGCTTGCGGGTGGCCATCTGGACGACTACCCCGTGGACGATCCCGGCCAACCTGGCCCTTTGCTTTAACCCCAGACTCACCTATGCGGTGGTGGATTCTCCCCACTTCGGTCTGCTGCTCATTGCTGCCGAGCTGCGGCAGCGGCTGGAGAAAGTTCTGGAGACCCCTCTGGAGGTCAAGGCCACGCTGCCGGGATCGGCTCTGGAATACTGCCAGGGACGCCACCCCCTCTTTGACCGCCCTAGCCTCTGTGTTTTGGGAGACTATGTCACCACCGAGTCCGGCACCGGCATTGTCCACACAGCGCCGGGGCATGGGGAAGAAGACTTCAAAACCGGCCAAAAGTACGGCCTGCCCATCCTCAGCCCCGTGGATGAGCGGGGGAGATTTACAGCGGAAGCCGGCTCCCAGTTTGCCGGCCTGGATGTGCTCTCCAAAGAACCGGAGACCAGCGGCAACCTGGCCGTAATTAAGGCCTTGCAGGCTGCCGGCGCCCTGCTCAAGGAGGAGCCTTACCACCACAAATACCCCTACGACTGGCGCACCAAAGAACCAACCATCTTCCGCGCCACCGAGCAGTGGTTTGCGTCTGTAGCCGGCTTCCGAGAGCTGGCCCTGCAGGCCATCAAAACCGTAAAGTGGATCCCGCCGGAAGGGGAAAACCGCATCACCGCCATGGTGAAGGAGCGCTCGGACTGGTGTATCTCCCGCCAGCGGGTTTGGGGCGTACCGATCCCTGTTTTCTACGACGAAGAAACGGGCGAGGTTCTGCTCACGGCCGAGACCCTCGAGCACATCAAAGCCATCTTTGCCCAGGAGGGATCCGACGCCTGGTGGAAGCGACCGGTGGAAGAGTTGCTGCCGGAGCAGTACCGCCACAATGGCCGCACCTACCGCAAGGGCACAGATACTATGGATGTTTGGTTTGACTCCGGCTCTTCTTGGGCGGCGGTGGCCCAGGCCCGCGGGTTGGGCTACCCAGTGGATCTCTACCTGGAGGGTTCCGACCAGCACCGGGGTTGGTTCCAGTCCAGCTTACTGACTTCCGTGGCCGTCAACGGCTGTGCCCCCTACAAAGCGGTGCTCACCCACGGCTTTGTGCTGGACGAAAAGGGCCAGAAGATGAGCAAGTCTTTGGGCAACGTCATCGACCCAATGGTGCTCATCAACGGCGGCAGCAACCCCCAGACGGATCCCGCCTATGGCGCCGATGTGGTGCGGCTGTGGGTTGCCAGCGTGGACTACTCCGGCGATGTGCCCCTGGGCAAGACCATCCTCGGGCAGATGGCGGATATCTACCGCAAGATCCGCAACACGGCCCGCTTTCTGCTGGGCAACCTCTATGACTTCAACCCGGCTCAGGATGCCGTTCCCTTTGCAGCGTTGACGGAGTTGGACCGCTACCTCCTGCACCGCCTAAAGGAGGTGGGGGAGGAAGTCACTGCAGCTTTTGAAAGCTACCAGTTCTACCGCTTTTTCCAAGCGGTTCAGAACTTCTGTGTGGTGGATCTCTCCAACTTCTACCTGGATATTGCCAAGGATCGCCTCTACATCAGCCACGCCCGCAGCCGGCGGCGGCGGCAATGTCAGACGGTGCTGGCATTGGTGCTGGAGAACTTGGCCAAAGCCATCGCCCCCGTACTTTCCCACCTAGCAGAAGAAATCTGGAGCTACCTGCCTTACCCCAAGCCTACCCGTTCAGTGTTTGAAGGGGGCTGGATGCAGCTCCCAGAGCACTGGCGGGATCCCCAGCTGGCGGCCACTTGGGAAAAGCTGCGGGCAGTGCGGCAGGAGGTGAACAAAGCGCTGGAGCAGGCCCGCACCGCCAAGCTTATTGGCGCTTCCACCGAGGCCAAACTCCTCCTCAAGGTAGGGGATCCCTACCTGTATGCTCTTCTGGAGGAGCGGGCAGCTGACCTGCGCTACCTGTTTATCACTTCCCAGGTGGAGCTAATCAAGGCAGAGCCTGAGCAGGCAGAGTTGCAGGTTGCCGTTCAGCGGGCGGAGGGCAAGAAATGCGTGCGCTGCTGGAACTACTCCCCTCGCGTGGGGGAATTTGCTGAACACCCCGAGCTGTGCGAGCGCTGCGTAGCGGCCCTGGCTGGCGAGTTCTAAGCAGGACCGGGCCGGGCATTACCTAACCAAAGACTGGGGCAGGCGGGAGGCCGACTCCCGCTCCAGGTCGCGGAAAAGGGGAGTGCTGAGGTAGCGCTCGCCAAAGCTGGGCTGGATCATCACAATCAGCTTGCCAGCGTTTTCCGGTCGCCGCCCCACCTGGATAGCGGCAGCCAGGGCCGCCCCGGTGGAAATGCCGGAGAGGATCCCTTCTTCTTTGGCCAGGCGGCGGCTATAGACCATGCTCTCTTCGTCATCTACCGCAATCACCTCATCCAGCAGGTCGCGCCGCAAGACCTCGGGCACAAACCCTGCCCCAATGCCCTCAATGCGGTGGAAGCCGGGCCGCCCTCCACTTAGAACAGCACTTGCCTTGGGCTCGACGGCCACCAGCCGAATCGAGGGTTTCTTACTCTTGAGGAACCCGCCCGCCCCTGTGATGGTGCCGCCGGTGCCCACCCCCGCCACCAGGATGTCCACCTGGCCATCAGTGTCCTCCCAAATCTCAGGGCCGGTGGTGCGGGCGTGGATTTGCGGGTTGGCAGGATTGGTAAATTGGCCCAGCATGTAGGCATTGGGGGTGCGGCGCACGATCTCTTCTGCCTTCCAGATGGCCTCTCCCATGCCACCTTCGCTGCTGGCCAGGTGCACCTCTGCTCCGTAGGCCTTCAACAGCAGCCGCCGCTCCAGGCTCATGCTCTCAGGCATGACAATGATCAGCCGATAGCCCTTGGCTGCTGCCGCCATAGCCAGGCCAATACCTGTGTTGCCGGAGGTGGGCTCCACCAAAATGGTCTTACCCGGAGCAATTAAGCCGGCTTGTTCAGCTGCCTCAATCATGCTGACGGCAATGCGGTCTTTTACCGAGGCCGCTGGGTTGAAGCTCTCCAGTTTGACCACAATCTCCGCCAGGCAGCCTTCTGCCTGGGGGATCCGGTTCAGCCGCACCAGGGGTGTGCGGCCGATGAGTTGGGTGATGTTATCGGCAATCCTCATAGGCAACAACAAGCCAATTCAAGGCCACCTCGAGAAGCTGGGCCTTTGTCCGATGCTAACCCTACCAAGGGATCCCTGGCCGCTGTCGGCCACCTGAGGAGGTGGCTGGGGCAACCGGCCACTTTGGGAAAAGGATGATTTAGAGTGGGATTACACCAAAAGGACTCGTCTTCTATGCACCTGAGTGAAATCACTCACCCCAACCAGCTCCGCAACCTAAACCTCGGCCAGTTGCGCAGCTTAGCCCGGCAGATCCGCGAAAAACACCTGCAAACGGCTGCCAACTCCCCAGTCGGCTGTCACCTGGGGCCGGGATTGGGGGTAGTGGAGCTAACCTTGGCGCTCTACAAAACCCTGGACCTGGATCGCGACAAGGTGATCTGGGATGTGGGGCACCAAGCCTACGCCCACAAGATGCTTACTGGCAGGTACCACAACTTCCACACCATCCGCCAGAAGGGGGGGATCTCTGGCTACCTCAAGCGGAGTGAGAGCCGCTTCGACCACTTTGGGGCCGGCCACGCCTCTACTAGCATCTCGGCAGCCCTGGGCATGGCCATTGCCCGCGATCGGCGGGGGGAAAACTTCAAGGTGGTGGCCATCATCGGTGACGGCGCCCTGACGGGGGGCATGGCCTATGAGGCCATCAACCACGCCGGGCACCTGCCCAAGACCAACCTGATGGTGATCCTCAACGACAACGGCATGTCGATTTCCCCCAATGTGGGGGCGCTCCCGCGCTATTTAAACCGCCTGCGCCTCAGCCCGCCGGTGCAGTTTTTGACCGACAGCCTGGAGGAGCAGCTCAAGAATCTGCCTCTGGTTGGCTCCAGCCTCAGCCCGGAAATTGACCGCATGAAGGAAACGGTGAAGCTGGTTACTGCCGTGCAGAACAACAAGGCCGGCATTATCTTCGAGGAGCTGGGCTTTACTTACGTGGGGCCGGTGGACGGGCACAACCTGGCGGAGTTATTGGATGCTTTTGAGTTGGCCCATGGTCTCTCCGGACCGGTGCTGGTGCATGTGGCTACGGTTAAAGGCAAAGGCTACCCCCCTGCCGAGGCGGAGCAGGTGAGCTATCACGCCCAATCCCGCTTTGACCTGGCTACCGGCAAACCCTATCCTCCCACCAAACCCACTCCCCCCAGCTACAGCAAGGTCTTCGGCCATACTCTTTGCAAACTGGCGGAGCGGGATCCCCGTATTATTGGCATCACGGCGGCCATGGATACGGGCACGGGTCTGGACAAACTCAAGGAAAAGCTGCCGGATCAGTTTATAGATGTGGGGATTGCCGAGCAGCACGCTGTTACCTTGGCTGCCGGTATGGCCTGTGAGGGGATGCGTCCAGTGGTGGCCATCTATTCCACCTTCCTCCAGCGGGCCTACGACCAGATTATCCACGATGTCTGTATTCAAAAGCTGCCGGTCTTTTTCTGCTTGGATCGGGCGGGCGTGGTCGGCCCTGACGGCCCCACCCACCAGGGTATGTACGATATTGCCTATCTGCGCTGCATTCCTGAGATGGTGCTGATGGCCCCCAAAGACGAAGCGGAACTGCAGCGGATGGTGGTGACCGGGATCCAGTACACCCAAGGCCCCATCGCCATGCGCTACCCGCGCGACTCTGGAGTTGGGGTGCCCTTGGCAGAAGATGGCTGGGAGCCCATCCCTATTGGCAAAGCTGAGGTGCTGCGCAGCGGCGGCGATGTGTTAATCCTGGCTTATGGGTCAATGGTGTACCCCAGTTTGCAGGCAGCGGAGCTTCTCAAAGAGCACGGCATCTCCACCACTGTAGTCAATGCCCGCTTTGCCAAGCCCCTGGATACCGAGCTAATCCTGCCCCTAGCTGAGCAAAGCCGCCTGGTGGTGACGGTGGAAGAAGGCTGCCTTCTGGGCGGGTTTGGCTCAGCAGTAGGAGAAGTTCTGCTGGACGCTGACATTCGAGTACCGCTCCTGCGGCTGGGGGTGCCGGATATTTGGGTGGAACAGGCCACCCGCGAAGAGTCCCTAGCAGACCTTGGCCTCAACAGTGTTGGCATTGCCGAGCGGATCCGAGCCAAGCTTGAGAAGCTGCAGAAGCCAGGGGCTGCGGGATCCCGGGCTACTCTGCTGCAAGGCCCATCTGGCGGTTGAACTGGTCAACAGCAGCCTGCTGGAGAGCCTTGGCAACCGCCTGCGTTCGCAGGAGAACTTGCACATCTTGGAGCAGTTTCTCCCGCCACAGGTTTTCCCGCAGTACCTCTAGCCGGGCGTAGCTGGGATCCAGACGCACAGCCTTGGCGGCCAACTCCTCTGCCCTTTGGGTGTCGCCGCGCACGTAGAGAGCGGTGGCCAGGGCTAGGTAGGGCTCTGCCACAGCAGCGTTGATCTCGAGAGTGCGTTCCCAGCGCTTGATGGCTGCTTCCAGATCCCCCTGCTCGTAGTCCACTAGGCCGAGGTTATTCATGGCTGGCCAGTAGGCGGGATCCAACTCCAGGGTCTTCTCATATTCCTGCCGGGCGGGATCCCACTGATCCAGCATCAGGTAAGCATTGCCCAGTTGGAAGCGGGCGTTGGGATTATCCGGCTGCAGGGTGACCGCCCGCTCCAGGGCCTCGGCGGCGGCAAAGTAGCTGCCCTGTCGCAAGTAAGCCGCTCCCAGCGAGTAGAGGACATCTCCATCCTGCGGAGCCAGAGCGCGGGCCCTCTGCAGCACCTGCACGGCCTGGTCAGAGTTCCCCAACTCCAGATAGACGTTGCCCAAAACGTAGAGCAGCTCGGAAGAGTTGGGCACCATGGCCACCGCCAGTTGCAGGCGGCGCAGCGCCTCTTCTGTCTGGCCAAACTGGGCCAGCCGCAGCGCATCGGTAGCCAGTTGCAGCCCCTGGGCCCGCATCAACTCCCCATTGGGTAGGGGAATGTGCAGCAACACTTGGGCTCGAGCAGGATCCCCTCTCCCTACCCCCAACCCCAGGGCAAAGCCCAGCGGCAAGGTTAGCAAAAACCGGACAGGTAGCCGGAATACCAGTGGCGGCATGACACCCACGCAAAAACAGGCCATGCCCATGTTAGCTGCAGCAACCGGGGATCCTTCCTGCCAGGGCTAGTTCCAACCAGATTCACGTTTGCGCCGGCGGCGCGGAGCACCATCTCTAACTCGTTGGGAGAGGGGTTAGGGGTGAGGGCAGCGATTCAAACTAGAGGCGTCGCCACCGCCGCCCGGACTGGGCTAGCAGGTCTTCGGCAGCCTTGGGCCCCCAGGTACCCGCCTCATAGGTGTACAGCGGCGGTGCGGCATTGCCGCCCTTGTCATGGCCAGGCGGCGCCTCCCAGGCCGATAACACCGGTGTCACCACCCGCCAGGCGGCTTCCACCTCGTCGGCGCGGGTAAATAGGGTGGGATCCCCCAGCAGGCAGTCCAACAGCAGGCGCTCGTAGGCATCTGGCGTGGTCGACCCAAAGGTTGTTCCGTAGCGAAAATCCATTTCCACTGAGCGGGTGCGGATCTCTGGCCCTGGCATCTTGGCCTCAAAGCGCAGGGAGATGCCCTCGTTGGGCTGGATGCGCAGCACCAGGATGTTGGGGCTCACCTCCCGCGCTGCCGATGGAAAGAGAGAGAGCGGCACCTGCTTAAAGTAAATGGCCACCTCGGAAACCTTCTTGGCCAGGCGCTTACCGGTGCGCAGGTAGAAGGGCACCCCTTTCCACCGCCAGGTGTCGCATTCCAATTTCAGGGCCACGTAAGTGGGGGTTTGCGAGTTGGGGTTGACATTGGGCTCTTGGCGATAGCCTGGCACCGGCTTGCCGGCAATCCAGCCGGGGCCGTACTGGGCTCGCACTGCTGCTGCAGCTACATTGCGAGTGTCCGCCAGGCGGGTGGCCTGCAGCACCTTAGTCTTTTCGCTACGCACCCCGTCGCCGCGTAATGAGACGGGTGGCTCCATAGCAGTGAGGCAGTAGATCTGCATCAGGTGGTTCTGCACCATGTCCCGCAGAGCACCGGCAGCGTCGTAGTAGCCAGCCCGATCCTCCACCCCCACCGTTTCCGCTACAGTAATCTGCACATGGTCAATGTAGTTGCGGTTCCAGAGGGGCTCAAAGATGGCGTTGGCAAAGCGAAAGACCAGCAGGTTTTGCACCGTCTCTTTGCCCAGGTAGTGGTCGATGCGGTAGACCTGCTCTTCCTGGCAGATCCGCTGCACAAGGCGGTTCAGCTCCTGGGCCGAGGTGAGGTCGTGGCCAAAGGGCTTTTCAATCACCACCCGCGTTTTGGCCGGGTCAGCCAACATCCCGGCTGCCCCCAACTGTTGAATGGCCTGGGCATAAAAGTCCGGCGCCACCGCTAGGTAAAATACCCGGTTGCCGCGGGTGCCCCGCTCTTCGTCTAGTTGGTTGAGGAAGTGCTTGAGACGCAGGTAGCCCTCGGCATCACCAAGATCAAGGCGGCAGTAGAACAGGCGGCGGGCAAAGTCCTGCCAGAGGGCTTCTGGCCCCAGATCTTGGGGGGCAAATGCTTCTAGGGCCGCCCGCATCTTGTCGCGATAGATCTCGTGGCTCCAGTCGCGCCGGGCCACTCCCACCAAGGTAAACTCCGGCGGCAGCCGTCGCTGCACAAACAGCCGGTAGTAGGCCGGGATCAGTTTGCGGGTCGCCAGATCCCCGGAAGCGCCAAACTGCACCAGGATACAGGGATCCGGGATGCGCTCTTGGTTGAGGCCAACGCGCAAGGGGTTTTCAGCCAGGGTCACCATAGAGTCAGCTCGGCTTGCGTGGGCGGGGTTCAGCGAAGGCAGCGCAACACTTCCTCCACATTCTCGCGGCTGCCAATAATCAAGGGCACCCGTTGGTGCAGGGATTGGGGCACGATGTCTAGGATGGCCTCGCTGCCGGTGGTAGCCACGCCTCCTGCCTGCTCAGCCAAAAACGCCAGAGGGTTGGCCTCGTACATCAGCCGCAGCTTGCCCTCTGGTTTTTTCTGGGTGCCGGGATAGAGATACACCCCGCCCTGGAGAAGAATGCGGTGAAAATCCGCCACCAGAGCGCCGCTGTAGCGGGAGGTGTAGCTACCTTGGCGATGGGCATAGCGAATGAAGTTTTGGATCCCTTCGCTCCACTGGCAGAAGTAGCCCTCGTTAAGGCTGTAGACGGAGCCGCGTTCGGGAATGCGAATATCGCTCTTGGAGAGGATGAACTCCCCCAAGCTGGGATCTAGCGTAAAGCTGTGCACCCCTTTGCCAATGGAATAGACCAGTTGGGTGCTGGGACCATAGAGGATATAGCCAGCAGCCAGTTGCCGGCGGCCCGGCTGCAGGAGATCTTGGTTGTCTGCTTCCGGACGATCCTCGAGGGGGTGAAGGATAGAGAAAATCGAGCCAACGCTCAGGTTGGCCTCGATATTGGAGGAGCCATCTAGGGGATCGACAAGCAGCGCCAAGCGGCTAAGGGAGCAGTTTTCCGGCAGGCGAGCCGGGGTCTTCAGCTCTTCCGACACCAGCCGACACACCAGGCCCGTCTGCTCCAAGGCGCGGATGAAGGCCCGGTTGGCGTAGTCGTCCATCTGTTGCTGTTCTTCCCCTTGGACGTTGAGGCTGCCGGTTACCCCCAGCACCCCCTCGATTAGCCCTGCCTGGCTGAGGCGACGGGCAATCATCTTGCCGGCTAGGGCAATGCGGTTCATCAGGGCGCTAAAGTCCTGCGCCTCAGCGGTAAAGCTGCCAAACTGCTGCAAGACATGGCGGGAGAGGGTGAGCACATCCCGCGCCATCTCGCGTTCGGCGCTGCTGGGCACGGCGGCTGGGGAGGGAGGAGAGCTAAGAACCATAGGCGGCTTCACCAACACCTGAGGGGGAGGAAGCTTCTGGATCTCGAACTGGAGGGCAAGGACTGGGTTCTGTTGACGCAATTGGACTCTGGGATCCCCTTTACTAGGTAGGCTGGCCGATTCTCGGCGCAGGTGCCGAGAACTTACAGAGTTGCTTCAGATTCGGTCGGATCCCTCTTGCCAGGAGGGTTAAAGCGGTAGGATGAGTTCTACCCATTCTTTTCCCGGCTCACTTTTCTCGGTTTCTTCTTGCCAATGATGATGCGCAGCCAAGTGGTCACCCAGGGAGTGCAGCGCTCCCCCAACCGTGCCATGCTTAGAGCGGTGGGCTTTCGCGATGAGGACTTCGGCAAGCCCATCGTCGGCATCGCCAATACCTACAGCACCATTACTCCCTGCAACATCGGCATCCAAGCCCTGGCCGAGCGAGCCGAAGCCGCCCTGCGGGAGGCCGGCTGCATGCCTCAGATCTTCGGCACCATTACCATCAGCGACGGCATTTCCATGGGCACTGAGGGCATGAAGTACTCCCTCGTGTCGCGGGAGGTGATTGCTGATTCCATCGAGACGGTGGTCAACGGCCAGAGTATGGATGGTCTCTTGGCCATTGGCGGCTGCGACAAAAACATGCCAGGGGCGATGATCGCCATGGCCCGCCTCAACGTGCCCTCCATCTTTGTCTATGGCGGCACCATCAAGCCGGGGCACTACAACGGCCGCGACCTCACCATCGTCAGTGTCTTTGAAGCGGTAGGGGAGTACAGCGCCGGGCGCATCTCCGAGGAAGAGCTGCTGGCGGTGGAGCGCCACGCCTGCCCCGGCGCCGGATCCTGTGGCGGCATGTACACTGCCAACACCATGTCCAGCGCCTTTGAGGCCATGGGCATGAGCCTGCCCTACTCCTCCACGATGGCGGCGGAGGACGAAGAGAAAGCCGAAAGCGCTGCCCAATCGGCCAAGGTCTTGGCCGAGGCCATTAAAGCCAACATTCGGCCCCGCGACATCATCACCCGCCAGAGCATTGAGAACGCCATCTCGGTCATCATGGCGGTAGGGGGATCCACCAACGCCGTGCTCCACTTTCTGGCCATTGCCCACGCTGCGGAGGTGCCCCTGACGCTGGATGACTTTGAGACCATCCGCGCCCGCGTGCCTGTTCTCTGTGACCTCAAGCCTTCGGGCCGCTTTGTTGCCACCGATCTGCACCGGGCTGGCGGGATCCCGCAAGTAATGAAGATCCTGCTCAACCACGGCTTGCTGCACGGGGACTGCCTCACCATCTCCGGCCAGACAATTGCCGAAGTCCTGCGGGACGTGCCAGACGAGCCCAGCCCTGACCAAGAGGTGATTCGCCCCTGGCACAGCCCCCTTTACCCCCAAGGGCACATAGCCATCCTCAAAGGTAACCTTGCTCCCGAAGGGGCAGTGGCCAAGATTAGCGGCGTCAAGACACCCAAGATCACGGGGCCGGCGCGGGTCTTTGACTCGGAGGAGTCCTGTCTGCAGGCTATCCTTGCTGGCCAAATTCGACCAGGGGACGTCGTGGTGATCCGCTACGAAGGCCCCAAGGGCGGCCCTGGCATGCGGGAGATGCTCTCCCCCACTTCGGCCATCATCGGCGCCGGCTTGGGAGATAGCGTGGGGCTAATTACCGATGGCCGCTTCTCTGGCGGCACCTACGGCATGGTGGTGGGCCATGTGGCGCCTGAGGCCTACGTAGGCGGCCCCATTGCCCTGGTGGAGGAAGGGGATCTCATTACCATCGATGCCCCCGCTCGCCTGTTGCACCTGCATGTTAGTGAGGAAGAACTGGCCCGCCGCCGCGCCTGCTGGGTTCCCCCCGAGCCTCGCTACAAACGGGGCACCTTGGCCAAGTACGCCAAGCTCGTCTCCAGCAGCAGCCTGGGGGCAGTGACCGATTTGAACTTGTGGGAGTAGGCCCTTCTCCCTCAGGGAGAGGGGAGTAACTCTTGCAGGAAAAAGCGGCAGGGATCCCTGCCGCCCGTTTTGCTACAGTGACAGCTTTAGCACCAATTACGTACCGATAATCCCGCCGTCATAATCACCGCCACCGCCGAGCGGGGGTAGAGGTTGTTGTTGTAGTCAATTGCCAGCAGCCCTGTTGGACTAGGGGGGATTTGGAGGTTCTTGTCGTATCCTAGAGAACAAATACACCCCATCGCGATGGTAGAGAAGCTGAAACGAGGTTTCTTTTTGTAAAGCGGCAAGCAGGGTCTGGGAGAACTCTGGGCTGCTGCGCCACCCCGGATGGCGGCTGTTAAGCAAAACGTAGTCAAAGGGATCCCATTGTTGGGGGGGAGATCCCTTGAAGCGGCTCTCGTCGGTAAAGTAAATAACCCGTCGATGGGTGAGGTGGGGGCTAATCTCGTGGGTGGTAAGGACACCCCCTTGGGTGGTGATGTGGGCAAGGGCCTCGCGAGTGGCCTGCCAAGTGTCAAGAGACTGAAGATAGATGGAGCCGAAAAAGGGGTATTTTGCCAGGGCTAAAAAAGCCAGCAAAGACCAGGCTAGCGCTGCTTTTCTGCTTTTGACAGGCCAGACCCAGGATGGGCCTGGTTTCACGTTTTCGATGACAGCTAGAAAGAGAAAAGGAACAACAGGTAATGCATACTGATGCACCAGATCCCGATAAGCAGGATTGCTAGAAAGTATATTCAGCCCCAGGGTTGGCAGAGCAGGGATCCAGGGATCCCAGTGGCGCCAAGAGAGGCCCCAAGCCACAGGGATGACTAACAAAAATCCATAGAATAGGGTGTCGAGAGAGAAGACCTTGCCCAGGACTAATGTTGGCTTGAGAACCAAGTTTTGGATAATTTCAGGAACAGAACTGCCCAAATAGCTATAGTGAGAAACGGCTGCCGGCTCGCTGCCACTGAAGTGAGGAATAATCCAAAAAGTAGCCATGCCAAACCAGGCCGACCCTGCCGCTATGGCAAGCCAGCTGGCCACTTGGCAGCGCCGTTGCCAGCGCTTTTCAACTCGTCTGCTTTCAAAGAGCAACAGCCAAGCTCCTAGGGCAACGACATTGAGAGACAACACCGCCTTGCAGCCGAGGATACCGCTCAAACACAGCAAGAATTCCCACAACTTGCCAGAGCGAACACAGAGTATAGCTGCCAAAAAAAGGGGAACAGCCAACACTTCTGGATGAAAATCAAAAAGGTTGGCGTTGAAGATGGCTGGGTAGAGAAGATAGGCAGCGGCAATTGTTCTTGCTCTGTCAGAATCAATCTCGGCTTGGAGCGCCAGATGGTAAACGGCCAGCGCTCCCAGCGTTAGTGCCAGAGCTTGGATGCCAAACAGCCAATATACAGAGGGAACAATGCGATACAAGAGACTGAGAGGATACAAGATAAAAGCTGCGTGATCCCCAAGAATGTGGATCCCGCGAATAGTAGAAAAAGGAACCTCGCCACGGCTGATTAAATAAACAGCTTGGTCGAAAATACCGAGATCATACCCTCCCGACTGAAACAAGTGGTGCCGCACAACGCTGCAGCCTAAAAGAACAAAGAAGGCTCCAACCAGCGTTGCCAAGAAAGACTTGGACAGAGGATGTTCCTTCATTGCCAACTACAACTTGTTTAGCGTAGAATCCAAGCTCTGCCAGCTAGCAGCAAGACCGCAAGCCAGCTCAAAGACAGCCCCTTTTTCTCTGGCAAGAGAGGCTCGAACCCGGCTAGCTGGAAAAATTGCAGCAAGGAGGGATCCCTGCCCAAGCCAGGCAAGAGGCTGGGGTTGGCCATCGCAGGGAGAACGCCCAAAGCCTTGAGAAGGTCTAAAGTTTTGGGATCTTTCCACTTTTCCTTTCTAGGATACGGGCAGACTCTCCAGAGCTGCTGCGTGGGGAATTCTGCATGAGTGACGCCATCCGCTATGACCTGCTTTTGGTGGGAGGAAGCTCCTCCAACCTGATCCTGGCCCATCGCCTTTTGGATCTGGCCAAGCTCTCGGGGCTCAAGATCTCCATCGCCATCTTGGAAAAAGCCCGGCAATTTGGCGGGCACATCATCAGTGGTGCCATCTGCAATCCTCAGGTAATCGCCAGGCTTTTCCCGGATTTTGAGAGCCAAGGATTTCCCCACGAGGGGCGGGTGGAAGTGAGCCACCTGAGCGTACTGGGATCCCAAGAGCGCTGGGATCTGCCGGAAGCGGCGATCCCAAAGGGGTTGCGCAAACAGGGGCAGTTCCTCCTCACCCTTAGCCATGTCATCCGCTGGCTGGCCGAAACCCTGCAGGAAAAGGCCAAAGGGATCCCCAACGTTACCTTGGATGTATTCCCCGGCTTTGCCGCCCACGAGATCCTCTATGAGGGGGAGCGAGTCATTGGGGTGCGGGTGAGCGACTCCGGCCAAGTTTGCGAAGATTGCGTCTTTGCCGAGCTCACCTGCTTTGGCGACAAGGGATTTATCTCCAAAGACCTGGTCGAGAAGTTTCACCTGCGCCCTCGGCCGCAACTGTGGTCGGTGGGGGTCAAAGAGCTGTGGCAGATCCCTCGCTCGCTGCAAGGGCAGGTGTGGCACACCCTGGGCTACCCGGTTTTGGATGGCAGCTTCAGCGGCGGCTTTGTCTATGGCCTCAAAGATAACCGCCTGGCCCTGGGCCTCATCATCGGCCTCGACAGCAAAAATCCCAACCTCAACCCGCAGCAGCGCCTGCAGGAGTTCAAAGCCCACCCCTGGATCCAATCCCTGATTGCCGGTGGCAAGTTGCTCAAGTACGGGGCCGCCGTCATTCCTGAGGGGGGCTACTACAGCCTGCCCACCCGCTTTGGCGTTGAAGGGGCCTTGCTTTTGGGGGATGCCCTGGGGGTGCTGGATGTGGGCAGCCTGGCCGGGATCAACAACGCCATGGAGACCGGCTACCTGGCAGCGGGCCTCATTCACGACGGCTTTTTAAAAGGGGATCTGCGCATTCAAGAGGCCTACCAAAAAGCCGTGATGGAGAGCTCGGTGGGGCAAGATCTCTACCGCAGCCGCTATTTTCGGGAAGCCTTTTTGGAAAACTCCCGCCTGCTGGAAGAATACCTGCCCCAGATCTGCCGCAGCGTCGATGCCGGCCACCCTTGGCTGGGATCCCTGCGCTGGGGCCTGCAGGATCCCGTGCGTCGCGGCGGGGAACTCCTGCGCGCCTACACGCTGCTGACGGGACGGGTCAGCGCCGGCGAGCCGCCCCCACGGGGGTATGTTGCTCCCCATGCCGCCATCCAAGCGGACTTTGTGGCTCCCCTAGGTCTGGATCCTGAAGCATTGACCACGCGATGGGGCTATTTCTCGCGCTCAGATGCCGTCTTTTTTGCCGATCCCCGCTACCCGGAAGGCAACCGCCACATCCTTGAGTTCAGCGCTGACACCTGCCGGCAGTGCATTGCCACCTACGACAAGCTCAACCGCCCTACCCCCTGCGTGGCCGATTGCCCGGCAGAAGTCCACCACATCCGCGAACGCAATGGAATCCGCTCCCACGCCATGTCGCTGGAAAACTGCATCCAATGCCGCACCTGCGAGATTGTCTGCCCCCACCTCAACCTGCGGGTTAACCCCAGCTACGAGGGATCCGGCCCTGATTTCTACGGGCTGTAGCGTCCCAAAGAACCCTAGGCCAGCTCCCTGGCCAGTTGGGATGGCCGACCACTAGAATCCCAGTCTAGGTGGCTAGAGGAGAGAGTTCTTGGCCAATCCCTGTAGCCAGAAGAGGTCCTCTTGCAGGAGGGAGAGGGAGGGGGGGCCCTTTTTTAGCTACACCCTGAGCTTGGATCCACACCGCCTATGGGTGCCCTTGGCCTGTTTTGGGGATGGGCTCTGTATCTGGCTGGCCTTCGGGGCGGCTTATTGGCTGCGCAGCTTGCGCCCCCACCAGCTTTTACCGTGGGATGTCTACGCTGGCCTGGGGTTGTTGACAGTCCTTAGCTATTGGGGCGTTCAGGCCGGCTTGGGAGGATACGGCGAATCGAAGCGCTTATCTCGCTTTGAGGAATGGGTCAGTTTGCTGCTAGGGCTGGGGGTAACCTTTGGCCTGGTGCTGGCGGGGGCCTTTTTCGTGCGCTCCGTCTCGCTGTCGCGCTTGGTGGTGGGCTATGCCGGCCTGCTGGCCCTGCTCAGCTTGACGGGGATGCGGGCAGTGCTGCGGCTGGGCATGGGCTGGCTGTATGCCCACGGCCAGGGGCGGCGACGGGTGATCTGGGTGGGATCCGGCCTGCTCTTGGCTGAGGTGCTGGAGCGACTGGAGCGCTGCCCAGCCTTGGGGTTTGAGATCAGGGCTTGGGCCGTGGCCGGGGATCCCTCGGCACCGGAACCAGAGCCTTTGCAGAAGCTGGAGCGGCTGGAGCCCAGCCACCTGGTGGCCTATGTGCAGGCTCACCCCGAGATCCAAGAGGTGTGGTTTGGGCAGCCGGAGCTGGCCAACGCACCCCTGCTCCTCACGCTGCAGGCCCTGTCGGTGCAGGTACGGCTGGTGCCGGACATTCTCAGCTTCTTAACCGTTAACCTGCAGTTGCACTCTCTGGACGGGATCCCGCTGCTGACGCTGCGCCAGCCCCCTCTGCGCTACGCCCACAACCGTTTCCTCAAGCGAGCGGTAGACATCCTGGGGGCCTCCCTGGGCCTGGTGTTGCTCAGCCCCCTGTTTCTGATCATCGCTGTGCTAGTGGCCTGCAGCAGCCCCGGCCCCATCTTGTATTGGCAGGAGCGGGTGAGCTTGGATGGGCGCCGCTTTTGGATTGCCAAGTTCCGCACTATGCGGGTGGATGCCGAGGCACCCGGCCAGCCGGGCTGGACGCGCCCTGGGGATCCGCGCCGAACCAAGATAGGAGCCTTTTTGCGCCGCACCAACCTGGACGAGCTGCCCCAGCTTTGGAACGTCTTGAAGGGGGAAATGAGCCTAGTGGGCCCCCGCCCGGAGCGGCCCTACTTCGTGGAGCAATTTAGCCAGGAGATCCCCAAGTATCTGGATCGGCATTTGGTGAAAAGTGGCCTCACCGGCTGGGCTCAGATCCACGGCCTGCGGGGAGACACCAGCATTGCCCGCCGCACCCAGTATGATCTCTACTATGTGCAAAACTGGTCTCTGTGGCTGGATCTGCGCATCCTCGCCATTACCCTTTGGCAAGGGATCCGCGGACGGCTGACCGGCTATTAGGGGTTGCCTATGTCCTCCTCGCCCACGCCCCCAGAGCTCCTCTACGAGGGCAAGGCCAAGCGGGTCTACCGCACCGCCGATCCCCACGTTTACCTTTGCCACTACAAAGACGACGCCACCGCTTTTAATGCCCAAAAGCGGGGATCCATCGCCGGCAAGGGGGAGGTCAACTGCACCGTCTCCAGCCGGGTGTTTGCCTACCTGGCGCAGCAGGGCATCCGCAACCACTTTTTGGCCCAGACCGGCCCTCGAGAGATGCAGGTGCGCGCCCTGCGGATCCTGCCCTTGGAAGTGGTGGTGCGCAACCGCACGGCCGGCAGCCTCTGCCGGCGCCTAGGCCTGGAGCAGGGCCTGCCCATCGAGCCGCCCCTGGTGGAGTTTTACTACAAAAACGACGCCTTGGGGGATCCCTTGGTAACCCCCGACCACATCCGCCTGTTGCACCTGGCCACGCCAGAGCAAGTGGAGAAGCTGGGATCCCTGGCCTTGGCGGTCAACACTCACCTTCACCACTTCTGGCGGCGCTGCCGGCTGGAGCTGGTGGACTTTAAGCTGGAGTTTGGCCTGGACGAGGAAGGGGAGATCTGGCTGGCGGACGAGATCAGCCCCGACACCTGCCGCCTGTGGGATCTAGAAGGGACTGAGCCGCGGGTGCTGGATAAAGACCTCTTTCGCTTTGATCTCGGCGATCCAGCAGCCGGCTACCAAGAGGTGCTGCAGCGAGTGCTCCAGGCTACTGATCCCAATCTCCCCTTTCCTGCAGCGCGGGAGAGGGGCAGGGGGTGAGGGTGCCATGACTTCTCCCCGCTCCTCTGGCCCCGACGACCGCTTCCGCCGCCAACTGGCCGACCTGTTGGACACCTGGGTGCAGCAGGGGCTGATTCAGCCGGCGCAGCGGGATCGCCTGCGGGAGTACTACCAACTCGATAGCTTGCCGCGAACAGCTGCTAGCCGCTTTACCCTGGTGCTGCTGCTGTTGGGCGCCGTGCTGGTGGGCTTGGGGGTGATCTCCTTCGTGGCCGCCAACTGGGACGCCATTCCCCGCTCGGTCAGAGCCCTGGGATCCCTGGCCCTCATGGTGGGACTGCAGGTGGC
>NZ_JANSIV010000017.1:1268-11472 GCF_047502705.1 Synechococcus sp. H70.1 | reverse complement strand
TCTCCGTTAAGCTTCCAGAAAAGAAGCTGGCAATTGTAACCAGAATAGTGTTGGTAATCACGGCTGCCAGGCCCAAGGGGGCAATGAGCAGAATGACTAGTGTAATCAAGCCATTAATTGTAGCTGTAACAAGGTTTCTGAGAACTTTGGCTTTGGTCTTCTTTCTAGGCATGGTTTTCCCGAAAACTCTCCAAGATTTTTTCTATCTCAAGGGCCAGATTACTCCAAAGCTATCGGCACTTCTCTTGAGCTCGTCAAGATACCTTTTCCTAGGATCCGCCGTTGCTCCAAAAACGGTAACCACTTGGTAATCACCCAAATCGGCAATCCAAACTGGAGAGGGCAGAGCACCTCCCTGTACACCCCCACACAAGAATTTGTCGTACCGGCCTTCGCCCTGCCGGCCAAGACGATGCAAAGTGGCCAGGGCATAGGGTTTGTTAAAGTCTTCCTCGCCGCTGCAGACGACAATCTGGCAGTTGGCATCCACCGCTTGCAGCCATTTATCCCTGTCAACTCGGCCAACACTTCTTGGGCTATTGGGGTTAATAGCCTGCTTGGTCAGAGTCTTGAGAGCAGCAAAAAAGTTTTCCAGACGCTTTTGGAAAAGCTTCTGAAACTCAGCCACCGATTCCGGCAGCTCCCAAAAGGCATCCTTTGACGTGGGAATTAGGGTGGAGCCGCGCCACCAGGGAGCCCGCTCGCGGTTTTGGCGGGAGTAGCAGGGTCTTCTGGCCCCTTGGCCCACCCCTCCCAGATGGAACATCATCCAGGTGAGGTTGGCAAAGAGCTTTTTCACGGCCTCCTGCTCTGCTTGGGAGGCGTAATTTTGGCACTCCCCCGAAAGACTCAAGACGAGGATCCCTTCTTGTCGTCCGGCAGGTTTATTTCTTCCTTGCTGATTGGGCTCTGGCTCCGGCTGAGAGACTTTGCCATCTAGGAGATCTACATGGATCCAGCCGTGTTTTTGCTTAGGGGTGATGGCGCCAAAAAGTTGCCCTTCCCACTCCTGCACCTGATCGACCGGCAAAACTCCCAGGGCAAGGGTGCGGAACCAATAGCGCAGCATATTCTTAAAGGCCACGGGCCGCACTTCGGCGATGGATCGGTTGTCGTAGCGATTCCTATCAGGCCTCCAGTTGACTACCTGGCGCCCGTGAATGAGTTGGCCTTCTAGCTCAAAGGGCAGCCGCAAGAATTCTCCCTGGTACTTGTCGGGGGATCTTCCTGAGGAAACCAGCCGGCCGTAGCCAGTATTTACTTGGGATCCCACCCCTTGCTCCAAACCCCGGAGGAGCCATTGCTTAACTTGATCCAGCATCTCATCGGTGCAGCCGCTGCCTTTGCGCAGGCCAATCAAAAAAGTGGCTTGCTTGAGAGAGAAGAACAAGTTGGGGTTGGGCGAGTATTCAAGATTTTTTCCATTCCATTTCCAGACGTTATTAGCAATATCTACAGCCAGCCCCCCCGTTTTGGAATTATCGGGATCCTCCCGCCTTTGGGGCCGAGTGGGTACCGGATAGGCATCCAAAAAGATCACCTTGCCGGCGCTATCTTTTTCCTCAGCTTGTAGGTGGCCAAACCAAGGAGCTACAGCTTGGTCTGCTTGATCCCAAGATAGGTTACGCTCCTGCATTAGCTCCCGAATGGCCTGGGAGCGGGCCACACCGCGCAGGGTGGAGCCAGGAATGTAAGGGATCCCTAAGTGATCGAAAGCGGGGAGCAACATGCTCTCTGGGCCCTTGGCCCCACCGACTCGAATTCGCCAGGGACAGGTAACCTGAAAGGTGTCGCTGGCAAGGCGTCGGGTGCGCTCATTCAAAACTTTCAGGCGGGCTCCAAGGTTAATCGTTGTTTCCACTTGGTGCACCAGCTCCGCTTTGGTGCCGTCTTTAAAAGCATCGAGCGGCGCTCGCATCCAACGCAGATATTCAATAAAACCGGCGGTGGGATCCGGCCTGGGCGTGGGATCCAAGGGGTGACCCAGCCAAGGCGAGGGCTGAGGATTGTTGCCTCCTCCATTGCCTCCTCTAGGAGAATTGGGGCCTCGATTTTCCTGAGGCGGCCGGCGGCTGGGATCCCCTGGCCTGGGGGGACGAGCAAGCGGCTGAGGCGTGTTGCCAGGACGAGCAGGGCGATGACCGGTCATGGGATCTTCTCCAAAAGCGGGAAACAGGGTTAGGAATTGCCAAGGGTTTGGCGAAATTCACGCAACATGGTGCTGGTACCAATTTCTAGGGCGCGTCGAATGAGTTGAGGTACAAGATTGGGGATGTCGAAGTCTGGAAAAAGCCGGCTGCGGCTTGATTCTACGTAGTCTTCTCCCTGCAGAATAAAGATCCGCAAACTTCGCTCACCCAAGATCCAAACTTCCGGCACGCTGATGGCTCTATAGGCCTCGATAAAAGTTTGGGAAGTAACGTCGGACTCGATGGCCAAATCAGGTGGGGGCAACTGATCGACATCGATCCTGCCCTCGCAACCTCGCACCAACTCCAGGTGATTGACATAGAAGCAGGTGTCGGGCTCCACTCCAGCCCTGCCTGACTTTTTAAGGGTTGTTGAGCCAAAGTCTTCCCAATCTCTCCCCTGAGCATCTAAGAGAGCCTTTACAATGTCACTGGCAATGCGATGAAGGCGCTCGTGTTTGGATAAGGGAGACATGATCTCAAAAGTGCCATCGTAGTAGGCAATGCGAGTGTGGCGATCTTCGCCCAGCTCCTCCAGAATGCTCTCGCAGTCTTGCCAGGTAAGAGAATGAATAACCACTCGGCTGCCTTCTTGCAGGGAAATCGCTTGCAGGGGGATCGCGACGCCCATCACTCTCCTCCTTTGATGTCGTGGTAGATGGCCGTAGCCCAAAAGCCAAACTCCTGAGCCAAAGCCAGCCCTAGCCCTGTTAAACCTAGATACTCTTCAGCGCTCAATCCCATAAGACGATCCAGACCATTGGAGTTGGCAATTCCCTTTTGGCCAGAAATCTCTTCCAGACAACTAAAGAACTCCTTGACCACTTGCTTTTTGCCGTCTTGGCTGAGGGCATCTTCTTCTGCCTTAAGGCGCAGCAGGCCCCAGGTGGAAAGGTAGGTGTAGAGTTCCACAGCCTGGTTTTTCTGCTCTTTAAGCTTTTCTTGGTCTCTGGTTTGAGCCCTTAACTGGCGAAGGGATTCGTAAACAGGCTTGGCCAACGTGCGGGGATCAAAAGTTTCCATAAAACCTCCTCAACTAGTTCCAAGACAACTCGACAAAGCCCCGGCCTAGGCTCTCCTGACCGCCAATTTGCAGAAGCTGGTTATCCTGCAGAAGCTTCCGAAATTGCTCCACTGCTTTTTGGGAACTGCCATTGGCTTGGGCTGTTACCCCCCAGGTGAAGTACATCAAGCTATCGGGGGGGATGGCCTCTTCGTAGCGAAAGCCGCCTTCTACAACTTTGTGCTCGCTGAGCTTAACTTTCACCTGCCGCCACAGGCTCATTTGAATAAGGGTGGCACAGTGCTGATCCGGCAAAACGATGACGCGGGTGATGCTGGAAGACTTGACAAAGTCTTGCCAGTTGGCCCACTTTTTCAGGCCATTTTTCAGGATGGCATCCTTGAGGTAGAGGGGCCGGTTTGTCTCCAAGTTGGTGCTATAGGGATCCGGCACCTGCAACTGCTGGCCACTTAGCCGCAGCCAGCGCTTGAGCAAGAGGGGGCAGCTCATCCAGACTACGCCGTGGCTGAGGGAAGCCACCGGCACCCACAACAGGGATCCATCCCCAATCCAAATGGAGCCTTGGGTAAGCTGATCCCCCTCCCCAATTTCGTTGCCAAAGAGCTCAAACTTTAACTCTTTCTCAGCCACACTGGCCCGCAATTTGCCGCGGATGGTACTGGAAGGAATGTAGGGCAAGTTGGTGTGGGCTTCGCGGGCAATGCCCAAGAGGTTGCCTTCTTGGGTGGTGCCGCCGGTGTGCAGGGGGGTTAACAGGGTGAGATAAACCAGGTGAAAAGTCATCGAAAAAACACTCCTTATCGACAAAGAACAGGGCTGCAAAAGCATCAGTTGACCCAGGGCAGCCAGAGCAACTCGCTGTAGCCCAACAGCCGCCAGCGGTGGAAGACGTTGAGCCGGCCATCTTCCAGCTCCGGCTCGTCCTGCCCAAGGGGAGCCGGCTGCTCCAGGTAGTAGACGCTGCCGGGTGGGGCGGCAAACACTTGCGGAGCCGGTAAGCTGGTCTTGCGCGGCTCTGTTAGGGAATCCACCTGCAGGCGGCCGCTGATGGGAACTGGCTTGCCGGTGGCCACGCTTACCAGAGGGCCGGTGAGGGAGT
Organism: Synechococcus sp. H70.1; assembly: GCF_047502705.1. Lineage (NCBI taxonomy): Bacteria > Bacillati > Cyanobacteriota > Cyanophyceae > Synechococcales > Synechococcaceae > Synechococcus > Synechococcus sp. H70.1. The sequence continues at coordinate 7,160 of NZ_JANSIV010000017.1, read as the reverse complement.
GGGCAGGGTGGGGGGTGGCCAAGCGCCATTCCCAGGGCCAGGCGCGGCAGAGGGAGCGCCCATCCACCTTCTTGATAAACACTCCAGGCGTAACCAGGTAGGCCAAGGCCCGCCGGGTTTGCCGGAAGGTCTCTTGGGAGAGCTCCTGCAGCGCTTGCCACTGCTTGCCCAGCTTTGGGCAAGGGCCCAGGAGAGCGCCGTGGCCTTCTCCCCCCAGCCGCACCACAACTTCTTGCTCCAGAGGCAAGGGATCCCAGGTTTCGCGCTCGGGATCCCAGCACTCGATGGAAAGAGCCAGGCTCCAGCCGGCCTGCAGGCGGATGCAGGTTTCCACAAAGTAGCCATCGGTTTCTCGCACCTGACGTTTGCCTGCCTGCAGGGTGTTGTGGGGCCGCACCTCCGCCACCCAGGGGGGCGGAACGGCTTGAGCCAGATCCCAGCCCTTGCCCTGCAGCGCTTTTTGCACCGCCTGAAAGGGCAGGTAGCCGGCGGCCTTTTGCTTGGGGCTTGGCCGTTCCTCCTCCGGAGCTGCTGCTACCAAAGGGGCGGGCCGAGTGGGATCCCAACGGTAGCCGCTGTAGGAATGCTCCTCTTCCAGCCAGGGGATGGGCACCAGCGGCGATCCCTGGTCAAGGTGCAGAGGGCTGGGGAAGTAAAGCTGCTCATCCCAGCAGAGGAAGGGGCCGCGCAGGCGCAGGGTTGCCGGCTGGCCCAGGTGGGCCAGGATGGCTCCGGCCAGGGTGTGGCCGCTGGGCGGAAAGCCGCTGGTGGCCCAGGCCCGCTCCCCCGGCGCAAAGGGCCTGGCATCGCGAAACATCCACACATCCAAAGGCGAGAGCACAAACCAACTCATCGACCGTTCCTCCCCAATTTCACGGTGCGGTTGCGCAGCACAAAGGCCGCTAGCTTAAACCAGTTTTTGATGGCCAGATCCCAGGCTGCCGGCTGGGCGGGCAGGCTGTGCTGCCAAAAGTGCTGGATAAACTCGATTAGCTTGGCCTGGAAGCGATCCCTCTGCTCGCTTTCGCCGCCAAAGAGATCCCGGCGGCTACAGAACAAGCGGGCCCAATCGGGCACAGCTTCCAAGCTGGGGGCGGGGTGCTGCTCCCAGAGCTGGGCAGCCTGCTCAAACAGCGAGCTTTGATCCTGCTGTTGGCCCAGCAACTTCCAGTCAAAATCCAGCAGGTCTTTCCACTTGTCGAAGGTGTCGAACTTGCTGGTGCCCACCAGTTGGTTGCCGTTGGCAAACAGCACCCGCACCTGGACGCTGTCCTTGGGGCTGCCATGGGCATAAGCCTGCCCTTTGGCGCCTTTTTCTGCCTCCCAGAGATTTTCCAGGGCAATGGCCAAGGGCACCGAGTGGTGGGCAATCACCACACCAAAGCTAATACTGGCCAGGGATCCCAGGGTAAAAAGAGGGCGGCGGCTGAGGCCAGGCGGCAACTGCGCCTTTTGCCACTGCCAGTAGTCCCCTTCGTTGGCGAACTCCCGCCAGTCGTCTTCGCCGCCGCGGAAACACTGGCGGATGTCCCAGAGCCAGCCATCCCACTCCCAGAGGTTGGTGTAGGCCAAAACGTCGTCTCCCCCGGCGTAGATAAGCCTGCCGGCGTAGCGCTGCTCGGTGAGGTAGGGCACCAACTGGCCGGAAAAATCCAACAGGGCGCGGCTGAGGGCACTGTGGGTGGCCGGGCCCATGCGCTTGCGGCTGGTTTTAACAAACTCGCTGAAGGCGTCCTTGACCTGCTTGAGCTCCTCGGAGTTGATGACCTGGCCAATGGTGTCTTTGCAGCCATCGGCTAGGCGCTGCAGCGGCTGGGGTAGGTAGTCGTAGTAGGGTCGCATCTTCTCCCCCCTCAGCCACTGGCCCATGTCGTCGCCGTCGCCGGCGGCCAGCACGTACCAACTGGCGGGGTTGATGCTGGGGTAGTAGCGGCTGAGGGTGGCTTCTATCTCCTGGCGGCAGCGCTTCTGGGTTGCTGCGTCTACTTCCAGGTCTTCCACCAGCCAGCCGGCGTTGAGCAGCCGCGGGTGGTAGCGTAGGTTCTGCTGGTCGGCCCACGGGATCCCCCACTTGCCGCGCATCTCCCGCAGCACTTCCCGAATGCCGGGGTGGATGGCCTCAACGGCCCGGCAGGCTTGCTCCAAGTGCTCCTGCTCCCGTCGCCCGTGGGTTTTCAGGTAGCCGGCCACACCCGCGGTGAGATCGGGGTAGGAAGCGGCAATCTTGTCTTCATCGAGGTTGGGAAAGAGCTCCGGCAACACCTTGTCCAGGGCCCGCTTGACCGTTTCGGTGGCGTTGAGCTGCTCGCGGCCATCGAAAAGCCCCGCCTGCCGCTGCCAAAGCCGCCGGCTCTCCCCTTCGCCAATCCAGCGATCCCTGGGGGAAGGGTGAACCACCGGCCCCACGCCAGAGACAGTGCTGCGCGGTCCAAAGGCCACCGGCAGTTGCCAATCGCGGGCCTGTTTGCAGGCAGCCTGCAGCCGGCGCGTCGCCTCTACGGCTGCTGCCCACCAGGAGCCGACATTTAGCCCCGGCTTGCCCTGGCGGTGCTGCTGCTTTTGGGGATCCCAGAAGCTGATCCGCAGGAACTTCAGCTCCGCGTCGGCAAAAAGCTGCCGCTCTCCTGTTAGGTGGTAGGTGCGGTTTTGGGCGCTGACCCAGGGATCCCGTTCGACCGGCTCCTGGGACTTGAGGATGGTAGTGTCTTTGAGCCTTTGCTGGGGGGATCCCAGGGGTGCCGCTGCCCAGTAGAGCTGCCACTGGTGCTCCAGCCATCCCTTCCAGGTGGGATCCTCCGGGCGCAACTGCACCAGCCAGCGGCGCTCCAGTTGCAGGTGCTCCAGCGCTCTTTCGGCCAGGTGGCGCCATTCTTCTTTGAGGGTCTGCTGGGCCAACTGCATGGCCGCCTCCACCCGCTCTTCCGGCAACAGCAAGAGGATCACGTTGGGGAAGCCGGCGGTGAGCAGGGCGTGGGCAGAAGGCTGCGGGATCCACTCGGCAAATTTGGGGTACTTCTCCAGCAGCCAGGCATCGATCAACGGCTGGCCGTAGAGGCTGGGGTAGAGCAGGCAGTCGGGGCCGTATTTCTCCGCTAGGCGCCAGCAAAGCCGTGCCGAGAGGTAGTGCAACAGCCAGGATCCGGCCCAGAAATCCCGCATCTTGCGGCTGGCTTTAATCAGCTCCTGGATGGGGTTGAAGGTGAAGCTGGCCAAAAAGGGCCGCGTGAACTTGGGCTCGTCGTAGCCGGCCAAACAGCCCGCCAGGGCCGCCACGACACTGGTGTGGCTCCACAGGGATCCATCCGGCAGCCGCGTTTCCGCCGGCAAAAGCAGGAGGTTCTCATCGCCCAACTCCCGAACCAGCGCCTGGGGAAAACAGCGCCAGAACCACCAGAACACCTTCTGGATATCTTCCTCTTCTTGCCGGATCCAATCGGGAATCACCTTTTTCTCTAGCTGCATCAGGTGCTCGGCGCGGGAGCCGGCTTGCTGCAGGGCCCGGTGTTCCTCTTCGGGCAGTTGCCAAAAGCGCTTGCGCCCCGAAAGCAGATGGCTCATCTCCAGGCCCGGCCCCAGGCTGTGGCCGCGATCGGCTACCTGGTAGTCGATGGCAACCGGCAGGTGGCCAATGGCAGCCCGATCGCTGGCGGCGGCAACCAGATCCGCATCGCCAACGCTTGCTAGGAGGGATCCCTCTGCCTTGGGCGAGATCCACCCTTGCATCGCCGCTAGGTTTGGCCACAGCCCTTCCTTAGCGCGGCCAGAGGCGTCGTGGAGGGCCTTGAGGGCAGGGTCGTGCAGCAAACCCCAGAGCTTCGCTTGCCAGTAGTGATGAGACATGGTGTTTTCGCAGGAGAGTTAAAAACTGAACGCGCAAGAAACAAAAAAGTAAACAAAACCCCAACAGCCACCCGATACCTGGCTGCAGAAGCTACAAAACAAAATCCACCAATCCCGACCAGCCCTCAGGTTTCTTTAGTATTTCTCCAGCTCAGTAGGACTTGTACAAGCTAAGCCCCTGCCAACTGTTTGACCGAGCTTGAAAACCCAAAACCTGAGGGTGGGCCGATGTCTGTAGCCTACTGAGAAATGGAAGGATCCCCTTCCAATTCCCCTTCTGTCCGGGTCAATTCCGGAAACAGCGCCTCCAGCCTGGGCAGCAGATCCCGCAGCACAAAGCTCTCCAGAGCTTCGCTGGGAAGAGGTTCGGGATTCATCTGCACATGGGCCACGTCGTTGCGGTACTGGCTAAGGCGAGACCAAAGATCAGCAAGCTGCTGGACATCGGGAACGTGGGCGGCAATGGGAGGAAGAGACTGAGCCGGCTCCGCTTGCTGGATGAGGGATCCCAACTGCTGTTCAATTCCCTGCCGCGCTTCTCGTTTGCGGTAGTCTTGGATCCCCTCACAGAGGCAAAGGGCAGAAACCACCCACTCGCGGGCCAAGAGAAGGGCTTGGGTGGTGAAGCGCTTTTCCACATACCAGCGCAGCAGTTGAAAGTGCTTTTGAACTTGAGCTCGGCGATCCTCCTTCTGGTCTGCCGGCAGCGCCAGTTGGCTGTAGCTATCTTGAATGCTTTGCAGCAGCAGGCCAAAGGGCTTGGCAAATTGGCCCACCTCCTCTGCCAACTCCTGGGTGGAGTGCTTCTGCAACCTGGGCAGGTCGTCCTCCAAAAGGCTAACCGGCCTCACCAGCTCCAGGGAACGGGAGATGTCGCGGATGGCTTGCCCAAAGCTCTGCAGCCGGGTGGGCCTGGGATCCCCTTTGCCGGGCTTTTGCTGCCGGTAAAAGTCCCGTTGAACCCTGTCCAAAAGCTGTCCCAGCTCCAGGGCTGAGCCGGTGCTGATGAACTTGTCGGTGGCCGTCAGCCAGTCCAAAAGCCGAAGGGCGGGGGTGAGATCGATAATGGGGGTTTCTGCCTGACCAGGGCGGTAGAGGCCGTAGTAGAGCCCCTGGATCTCGACATTTTTGGCCTTGCGCAAAAGGGCAGCTCCCAAGAGCACCAGCAGGGGGATGGAGCGAAAGGCGTGGGTGATATCAAAAAACAGCCGGGTGTTGGGCTCGATGCTGTCAACCAGCACGTCGAAGATGGCCCAGGTCTCCGCCTCGGTTTTGCCCTCAGGAATGCCTTTGGCCACCTTCTCCACATGGGGAGGTAGATCTTCCTGCAGGCGGCTCCAGTGCTTGGCGCGGGCCTCTTCCGTCAGCAGGAGGATAATTCTGTCAATCTCAAAGAGCTGGCAGAGGGCTTTGGCAACGTAGCAGGTTTTCTCTGCCCGCCGCTCCCCAAAACAATACACCGTCTCGGTGTAATCGCCGGTGCCCAGGGTGGTCAAAAGGGTTTTAGCCATGGGGATCCTCGCGGTTGGGTCTGCAAAGCATCAAAGCACAACCGCCTGCAAGCTACCGCGACCTGGAAGCCCCCCCTTCACGAAAACAAGACGCCTTTTCCCAAGCAGTGAAGGTGGAAAGAGGCCAGAGTTAGCCTAGGAAGCAGTTGACCTCTAGAACGATGGGGATCCTGGCATGCTCTCGACCGAAAAGCTATCGATGACTCCTGAACAGTTTCTCGCCTTGCCAGAGGAAGATATTACCTACGAGCTGGTCGATGGGCAAGCTGTTCCCAAACATGAACCCATGTCGCCAAAGCGCTTCCATGCTCGTCTCCAGCCCATCCTTTGGCGAATCCTTGAGGACTGGTGCTCCGCTGCTGAGTGCCCCAAGCCGGGATCCGCTCATACTGAATGGGCAATTCTCCTTACCCGACAAGCACAGCCCTGGATCCCGATCCCAGACATCACCTACATCTCCCATGAGCGATTGCCAATTGAAGCCATGGCCGATGAGCCCTGTTCGGCCATTCCCGAACTGGTAGTGGAGATTCTTTCTCCC
>NZ_JANSIV010000017.1:0-1168 GCF_047502705.1 Synechococcus sp. H70.1 | reverse complement strand
TTCAAAAGGCAGCGGACTATCTGGAAGCTGGGATCCCCCGCGTTTGGATTGTAGATCCGCAGGCCAAGAGCATCACCATCTTCTACCCCGATGCCCCACCAAAGACCTTTACAGGATCCCAAGTTGTCCAAGATAACTTCTTGCCGGGCTTGAAGGTTGTCCCACAGGATGTGTTTGCTCAGGCTGGGATCCCTTAGTTGTTTTAGCTATCTGAGAGGGCTACCATGATTGAAGCTCTGGAAAGGCTAGCAAAGGAACCTACCGAAAGCTCTGCAACAGCTTCTGGGAAGACTTGGACTGATGAAGAGTTTATGGCTCTGCCCGATGATGGCAATCGCTACGAAGTTGTAAATGGAAAATTAATTGCGATGGGCTCAGCGGGTGCAAGACATGGCTACTACGTTAGTTTAATCAGTTTTTTCCTGACTGCCTATGTTAGAGCCCAAAAAATGGGTGTTGTCTTCGATTCCGACACTTCGTTTAAAATGAAATCCGGCAATCGACGCTCCCCAGATTGTTCTTTCTTCTCCAAAGAGCGGCTGCGATCCCTTGGCGGGATCCCCAAGGGTTATATCGAGGGATCCCCAGATTTGGTTGTGGAAGTTCTCTCTGATGACAACACTGTAGGAGAGATCCACAACAAGATCGTCGAGTATTTTGAGAACGGATCCCGCCTTGTTTGGCTTATTCATCCCGAAGAAAAGTATGTTTTGGTTTACCGTCAGCCTGAGCCCACAGCACTGAAGCGGCCAGGCGACATCCTAGAAGGCGAAGAGGTGATCCCTGGGTTTGCCTTGGATTTGTCGGAGTTTTTTGCCGAACCTGAGTTTTAGTTTTTTGCGAACCTAGCAACAAAACCCTCCAGGGTTCTAAACTGGCCCCAAAAACGGGATCCCCTTCCATGGCGCTGGTTCACCTGCAAGTTCTGGAGCGCAACCCCAGACGGCTGCGGATTGCCCTGCAAAGGTTTACCCCTGAGCAACTGGCCTGGCGGGTGGGAGCGGGGCTGGGGTTGTTGGCGCTGGGATCCCAGCTCTGGCAGCCTTCCCCCCTGCTGGGGCTACTGGCTGTAGCAGCGGGCCTGGGGATCGGGATCCCTGGGGGGCTGGGGCAGATTTTGAGTGTGGATCGGGAGCGGCGGCGGGTGCCCCTGACCCGGCTGGGTGGC
>NZ_JANSIV010000016.1:0-11507 GCF_047502705.1 Synechococcus sp. H70.1 | reverse complement strand
CGAAGCCTATCTACCTCATCTGGAGTTTCTTCTGGATCAGAAGCTGGACTGGAAAAGCCGCAGGAACCGTTTGTTCTAGGTCATGAAGCCAGAAGAGAGGGGCGACATCTGTAGAGAAAGTTGCTCTCTGGCTCCCCTCTCCCCCTGTAGAGAGGTTGGAGGAGCGGAGCGTCTCAATCTTGCTGGGAACAACCATCAGTGAAGATGAGTGGCTTTTCACCTGTATTCTCTGTTGCCGTCCGAGCCTGTTTCTATTCGGAATGGCAGTCGGGGAGTGAGTTTCATTGCAACAAACCCTCTCTGCCCTGCGTTTTCAGTACGACAACAAGCTTGATCTCCTCTTTACCGACCAGGGCGAATACCAAGGTTTTGAATCGTCAAGATTGGTGTGTAGAGGTGCTGATGGAGAAATCTCCCATGCAGGCAACCGCTGAAACGAGGAGGAACTGCGGCTACGCCAGGATCCGCTCGCAGGTGAGTGTCTCTGCACGCCGTCTGAGCAAGAGCTGATAGACTGAATCGAGAAGCACTCTCGGAACGGCTAGAGAGCGTTGATCCCTGGGATGAAGGTCCTGCAGAGGGGCTGGGTTGCTGAGCATTGGTTATCGAGCTTTGGGCGGAGGCGGGATCCGCCTGCTAGGATTGACCTAATCAGGGGAGAGGCGCGGGGATGGTTTGGCAATTGCTGACGTGGCCGGCCCAGAGCCTGCTGTGGTTGGCGGAGCAGATTCGAGAACGAGCCGAGGCGCAACTCGACAGCAAAGAAAACCTCCAGAAGGAACTCACCGCCCTGCAGATCCAGCTCGATCTGGGGGAGATTGACGAAGAGACCTATACCCGGCGAGAAGAGGAGATCCTGCTAGCTCTGCAAGCCCTAGAGGAAGCCGAAGCAGCTGCTGAGGGGGAGGCAAGGGATCCTGGATAGCCTTTGCTCCAGCAGGGTGGAGCGTTCGGCGTTCCCCCAGGCCTGCAGGTTTTCCAGGACGTCAGCTGGCAAAGCGTTCCCTGGCTAGTGCTTTGCAGAAGCAAGCTATGGCCGAGGGGAAAGCATTGGTTTTTGCCATCCGCCCTGGCCCTGCCCGACCCGTGCAATTGCGGCGGAGCAATTTTCCATCTTCAGTTTGTTGGGGGGCCAGGCTCACTGGATCCCGAATTTCATCTTCAGAATGCTCAGGGCTTGCGGTATCATGTGCTAAGCAGCTCCAGAACAATTGAAAGCAGCGAGGTCAAAAAAGTGGTTAGGGTAGCCATCAACGGGTTTGGTCGTATCGGCCGCAACTTTCTGCGCTGTTGGCTCAGTCGTCCCCAGTCCAATATTGACATTGTTGCCATCAACGATACTTCAGACGCTCGCACGGCTGCCCATTTGCTCAAGTACGACTCCATCCTCGGGACCCTACAAGGAGTGGAAGTGGAGGCTACTGAGGGTGGTTTGTTGGTTAACGGCAAGCACATCCACGCCGTTTCCGATCGCAACCCAAGCAACCTGCCTTGGAAAGAGTGGAAGGTGGATCTCGTAATCGAGGCTACCGGCGTTTTCGTAGACTACCAGGGTGCCTCCAAGCACCTAGAGGCAGGAGCCAAGAAGGTGATGATCACCGCCCCCGCCAAGGGGGGTGATATCCCCACCTTTGTCTATGGGGTTAACCAGCACACCTACGACCCAGTGCGGCACAACATTGTCAGCAATGCCAGCTGCACCACCAACTGCCTTGCCCCACTGCTGAAGGTGTTGCTGGACAAGTTTGGTGTGCGGCGGGCTACGATGACTACCACCCACAGCTACACGGGTGACCAGCGCATTTTGGATGGCGGCCACCGCGATTTACGACGGGCGCGGGCAGCAGCCTTGAGCATGGTGCCTACTACGACGGGGGCAGCTAAGGCAGTGGCGCTGGTGATCCCTGAATTGAAAGGCAAGCTCAACGGGGTGGCAGTACGGGTTCCCACGCCCAATGTCTCCTTGGTGGATTTGGTAGTGCAAACAGAGCGCCAAGTGATTGCCGAGGAGGTCAATGCTGCGTTGAAGGAAGCCTCGGAAACGACAATGAAGGGGATCATTGCCTACTCAGAGGTCCCCTTGGTTTCTATTGACTACCGCGGCCACAGCTGCTCCGCCATTGTGGATGCAGAGCTGACCAGCGTTCTGGACGGGGATCTCGTCAAGGTCATGGCCTGGTACGACAACGAGTGGGGCTACTCGCAGCGGGTGCTGGATCTGGCCGAATACATGGCTGCCCACTGGGTGGGGTAGGTGACTGCCTCATCCCTTAGCGGCAGAAAAGGAAAACTCAGCAAAAACTTGCCAGCGCCTGCCGTCGTGGGCAAGAAGGGTGAGGGCAGAAGCGAGGAAGGATCCCTGGAAAGGGCGGCTCTGGAACTCTGGCCAGGCAGCACGGAACTGGGCTGGCCGGAGATCCCGAAAGGCTACTGTTATGTGAGGCACAAAAGGGCGAGGGGGAGCTGTTGTTGCCTGCAGGTTGAGAAGGAGGCTCATGTGCCGCTGGGCCTTGGCCTGGAGCTGCTGCAGCTCCGGAGAGGGCTCGACGTGAATATAGATAACCCGTGGTGCAAAGGCGCCGAAGCCACGGAGCTCAACAGCAACGGGGGCCTGCTCCTTGGCAAATTCTTCCAGGGATCCCGTCAGGGCCGTCAGCTGGGCAGTGGGCCACTCGAAGGGGGGCACTAGGGTAATGTGAGGAGGCGAGCGCAGGGCTGCTCGACTGGCAAATTGCTCGGCCACCTGCTGCTTGATGGCTGTTACTTGCGCTTGCAGCTCAGGAGGGGGAAGGAGGGCAAGAAACAACCGCTGGTGGGGGGCATTGAGCAGCATTGCCGGGCAGCTGGGGGCTACTTTATCCAGCCTAGGGCATCACCGCCCCAGCCCTCTACCCCGATCCCAAAGGCTTTCTGGGACGCCCCAGGCTTTCTTAAATTGCTCATATAATTATCCAGCGATTACCTAGTGGCAGTAGGATACAGCGATCCCCCATGACAGAGCTTTCCAACCCCCTTCCCACGCCGGCAAGGTCCCATCGGATTCCGTTTTACCATTGGCATCTCTTCCTCTGCGCCGACCAGACCAAGCCCAAGTGCTGTGAAAAGGCAGTGGGGCTGGAAGCCTGGGAATACCTGAAGTTGCAGATCCAACAGTTGAACCTAGAGCTGGGGGGCGTGGGCCCCTTGTGGGTCAACCGCACCAAGGCCAATTGCTTGCGGGCCTGCAACTATGGTGTTCCTGGGCCAGTGTTGTTGGTGTACCCCGGTGGATTTTGGTACCACTCGGCTACGCCGCCGGTGATAGAGCGGGTGCTGCAGGAGCACATCCTGGGTGGGAAGCCAGTGGCCGAGTATCTGGTTGCCCAAGCTACTCTAATTACCGCTTAGCGGTCGGAGCCTTACCGCCCCTGATCTAGGAGGGCGTGGATGGCCTCCACACAGGCTGCGGTGGTCTGCTGCAGTTCAGCTTTCTCGCTAGAAGCGGGCGGGGGGAGCAGCTTGCCAATGCGCACCGTGATGGGGCAAAACAAGCGCGGCCAGCGGGATCCCTTCGGCAGCACCTTCTCAGTGCCCCAGAGGGCCACAGGGAGCAGAGGCGTTTGAGTGCGCGCGGCCACTAAGGCTGCCCCCAAGTGGGGGTGGGGGATGCGGCCATCAGGGGTGCGGGTGCCGCTGAGAAAGATCCCTACCGCCCACCCCTGGACTAAGGCCACTTCAGTTGCCCGCAGGGCACTGCGATCTGCCCCTCCTCTTTTCACGGGATAGGCTCCGTAGAGCCGAATCACCTGTTTCAGCACGGGCACCTGAAATAGTTCTTCCTTGGCCATAAAGGCTACAGGGCGGCGTACTGCATTGGCAACCAGCGGCGGATCCAGGTAGCTAGCATGGTTGCTGACGATGATCAGGGATCCCTGGCGAGGCACATTTTCCTGCCCATAGGTGCGGCCAAAATATAGTCCCCGAAACAGGGGGTTGACCACCAGCCACTTGAGCAGCCAGTAGGCCAACCAATCGCGGCGGCGATAGCTCATTTTGACTTGCGATAGCTCCTTCCTTGAGTGTAGGGGGGAGGAGGCGTTGCTTCTAGCTCTCCAGTCCGGATTCCCTCCTCCAGCCAAGTCTCAGCGATTTCCGTAAAGTGGCGGCTCCCCAGCTTGAAGAGGCGCAGCTTGGTCCTAGATCGTGGCCTGCCCGGTTCTCCCGGCGGGCAAACTGCCAGAGGAAGTAGCAGGAGGACTCTGGCCCTGTAAACCTCCAGCCCAGGTGGAGGCAGCTAGGGATCGGGGAGATCCCGCCATTGGCGGCGGCTGGGAAGGGGGGTCCGCAGCTACAAGATGGGTAACATCGAGAACCAGAAGCCCGCATGGAGGAGGATGGTTCACCAGTTAAGCTGTGACGTGTTGGTCATTGGCTGCGGGGTGGTGGGCTGTGCCATCGCCTATGAGCTAGCGGCAGCAGGGCTGTCAGTCATTGGGGTAGATGCTAGGGATCCTGCCTCGGGCGCTACCGGCGCGTCGCTGGGGGTGTTGATGGGAGTCTGTAGCCGCCAACCCAGCGGAGAGGGGGTGCAGTTGCGCCTAAAAAGCCTGGAGCAGTTTGATCCCCTGATTGCCCGGCTGGAAGCGGACTTGGGCCGGAGTTTGCCTGTCAATCGGCGTGGCATTCTGCGCCTCCTCCAAGAAGAAGAGGTAGCAGCTTGGCAGGAAACCTTGGCAGCTCGTCAACAGGCGGGCTATTGCCTTCAGTGGCTGAGTCCGGCGGAGGTGAGATCCCTGCAGCCTGGCCTACGGAGCGACCTAGCAGGGGCTATCTACTCTCCCCAGGATCGCCAAATCCAGCCCAAGCTCCTCACCCAGGCCCTCCTGGAGGCAGCTCAACGCCGAGGAGCCCGCTTTTTTTTCCACCAGCCGGTTCACAGCTTTCAGCGCAGCCCGGATCCTCCCTTTCGCCTAGCGGCAGTTCGCACGCCCTCCCTCACCTTTACCGCAGGGCACGTTGTCCTTGCCGCCGGTCTGGGCAGTTCCGACCTGGCCAAGGAGCTGGGCTTGCAAATGCCGCTACAACCTGTTAAGGGCCAGGCCCTGCGGATTCAAGCCCCTGGGATCCCGCTGGGGCCAGTGGTTACCGATGGGGATCTCAACTTGGTTCCCCTGGGCGATGGCTCCCTATGGGTGGGAGCAACAGTGGAGTTTCAGGCCCCCCACCCCGAGCCAACCCTGCTGGCTCTTCAGGAGTTGCTGACCCGCGCCATCCAGCTTTGCCCGGCCTTGGCGGAGGCGAGGCTACTGGAGCACTGGGCTGGCCAGCGACCGCGACCGCTGGGGCAGCGCGCCCCTATCCTAGGGCCGGTTCACGGCTATACAAATCTTCTTGTTGCCACCGGTCACTATCGCAATGGGATCTTGCTGGCTCCCATTAGCGCTGCCATCCTGCGAGACTTGGTCCTGGAGGGCAAAACAGACCTGGGCAACCTCAGCGCCTTTGCCCCTCGTGAGAAAGTCGGGGGGGCGGAGGGCTAGCGACGCTACAGGCAGCTTTTGTCTATGGCTTTGCAGCGGCCTTGGCAAAATAGGGTCGTTTCTGCTGCCAGCGCCAGGCAGTTTGAAGGATCTCGGCCAAGGTGGTATAGCGAGGCTGCCAGTTGAGGTCGCGAGCAATAGCCGTGGTGTCGCTCACCAGCCGCGGCGGATCGCCAGGACGGCGCGCCCCCACCTGCACTGGGATCTGTTTGCCGGTCACTGCCTCAGCGGTGGCAATCACTTCCCGGACAGAAAAGCCTTGGCCATTGCCCAAGTTATAGGCTAGTTGCAGGGGCTTGCCAGCCACCAGCGCCTCTAGGGCCAACACATGAGCTTGCGCCAGGTCAGCAACATGGATGAAGTCACGGATGCAGGTGCCGTCGGGGGTATCGTAGTCATCCCCAAAAATGGTTAGGTGAGGGCGCTGGCCAGCGGCAACTTCTAGGGCTAGGGGGATGAGGTGGGTTTCCGGGTCATGGGCCTCGCCAATTTCGCCGTCAGGATCGGCGCCAGCAGCATTGAAGTAGCGCAGGCTCACCGACTGGATCCCGTAGGCAAGCTGAAAGTCCCGCAGCATCTGCTCCACCATGAGTTTGCTCTGGCCGTAGGGGTTGATGGGGCGCTGCGGGTGGGTTTCCGGGATGGGGATCTGCTCCGGCAGGCCGTAGGTGGCACAGGTGCTGGAGAACACCAGGTAGGGGATCCCGTGATCCCGCATGGCTTCTAGTAGAGTCAGGGATCCGGCTACGTTGTTGCGGTAGTACTTACCGGGCTCCTTGACCGACTCGCCCACGTAGGCGTAGGCGGCAAAGTGAATCACCCCTTCAGGGCGGTACTGGCGGATAACCTGATCCAGCCGCTCCCGGTCGGCAATGTCGCCAATTGCCAAAGGCCCCCAGCGAACAGCCCAAGGGTGGCCGTAAACCAGGTTGTCGTAGGCAATGGGCAGGTGGCCGTGGGCCGCCAGGGCTTTGCAGGTGTGGCTGCCAATATAGCCCGCACCGCCTGTAACCAGAAGCCGCATAGGCCAGAGCAGAAGGCAGTTTCCGTCCAGAATACAGCCATTCTTGCCGACCTTGGCAATTCCCCGGCCTATTCCAGGAGCTGCTGCAAATCCAGATGAGGCCGCCAGGCCTCTGCCAGACGATCCAGCAGTTCTTCCCGTTGCTGGGCGTAGTGGCCGTCCACCTCCGGCAAGGGATCCCAGCCTTTTTGCCGGCGCAGCCAGTTGAGCCAGTGGCGCCGCCAACGGTGGTTGTCAAAGAGACCGTGCAGATAGCTGCCCCAGATGCGGCCGGTGGGATCCCGCCAGCCCAGGTTTTCCTGCTCGAAGATTGGCAGGCAGCCAGAGGAATCGGCCTGGGTGGATCCCTGATGAATTTCGTACCCCTGGACGGGGGCAGGGGCGGGCCATCGGCTCTGCGTCTGCACCTGCCGGGTAATCTTCGTGGGCTGCAACACGGTGCTCAGCGGCAACAAGCCCAGCCCTGGGTAGGTGCCGGCGATCCCCTCCAGGCCATTAGGATCAGTGATGGTTTGCCCCAACATCTGCAGCCCGCCGCAGATGCCAACAATGTGGCCGCAATAGTGGCGCAGTTGGTCAGCCAGGCCAGTCTTTTGCAACGCCAACAGATCCTGGAGGGTAGTCTTGCTGCCGGGCAGGATGACCGCATCGGGGGATCCCAGGCTCTGGCCAGGGGCAACCCAGCGCAGATGGACGCTAGGCTCCGCCAGCAAGGGGTCGAAGTCGGAGAAATTGGCTACCCGCGGCAGGCGAACCACCGCGATCTCCAAACAGTCCTTCCCTAAGGCGCGGCGCCGGGGGCGGCGATCTTCCCAGAGTTGGGGGCCAGCCTCAAGGCCCAGCGAGTCTTCCTGGGGCAGCACCCAGTCCAGCCAGGGCAGAACTCCAACCACCGGGATCCCGGTGTAGTTCTCCAACCAATCAAGACCAGGCTGCAGCAGCTCCCGCACGCCGCGAAACTTGTTGATGACAATGCCGCGGATCAGGGCCCGCTCTGCCGGCTCCAGCAATTGCAGCGTGCCCACCACATGGGCCAGCGCCCCGCCCCGGTCAATGTCGGCCACTAGCCAAGTAGGGGATCCCAGATGCAAAGCTACCCGCATGTTGGCCAGATCCCGCTGCTTGAGGTTGACCTCCGCCGGGCTGCCCGCCCCCTCGCAGATAATCCACTCGTACTGCTGCTGCAGGCGGGCTAGGGCTGTTTTCACTGCCTCCCAGGCAGGCGCAAACCAGCGCTCGTAGTACTCCCTGGCACGGCAGGTGCCCACCGCCACGCCATTCAAGACAACCTGGGAGGTCAGGTTGCCCTGGGGCTTGAGCAAAATCGGGTTCATTTCCACCGCCGGCGGGATCCCGGCGGCCCAAGCCTGCAGAGCCTGCGCGTAGGCAATCTCGTGGCCCTCAGGAGTGACATAGGCATTAAGCGACATGTTTTGAGCCTTGAAGGGGGCAACCCTTTTCCCCGCCTTTTTGAGGAGACGACAGAGGGCAGCTACCAAAAGGGTTTTGCCCACATGGGAAGAAGTCCCCACCACCATCAAGGATCGGCAGGCGCCGTTCATTGGGATCCCTTTCCCTCACTTGCACTCGGCGAATTCCTCTTCCGCAGCAAAAGCCCTTGCCCCCCCTCTACCCCCTAAGGGCAGAAAGTCTTCTTCTTGTTTTTGTAGGACTGGGGCAGATGGATTCGAACCACCGAATGGCGGGACCAAAACCCGCTGCCTTACCGCTTGGCGATGCCCCAATTTGCCTTGCTTAGCTAGCTCAACCAATATAGCGAGGCGGCTTTGGATCTGTCAACGGTTGTCCTGCCCTCCTGGGTTAGGGGGAAGCGGCGTCTCCTGACCCGGGCCAGCGTTGACCTCAAAAGGGTTGGGCAGGTGGGGGATGCGGGCCACTTCGAAGAAGTAGGCACGGATTTCCGGCCCAAAGTAGATGACATCTCCACTTCTTAGGTAGTGGGTAGCCACGCGGCTGCCGTTGACAAATACGCCGTTGGTGCTAGAGCGCCCCTGGCGGTTGCCGTCAATGAGGCAATAGGTAAACCCTGTGCGGTTGGAGCGGGTGGGCACTCGCACCAAATAGGCGTGGCGGCGGGAGACGAAACGATTGACAATCTGGATGGAATTGGAGGAATCTCGACCGATGGTGTAGATATCCCCCCGCAGGATATAGCTGCAGGGCCGCACAGGATGACAAATGCAAAGGGTGAACTCCGGATAGGACAGGGGCTGCTCGGGAACTTGATCGAACAGCTCTTCCGGCAGTTCAAACTCCTGAGGAGTGGACGGATGCGCTCCGCCCACTGCCGTGGTTGCGGTAAAAAACGCAGTAAAGAAGTTGCTGTGGCTAGACGGCAATGGCTTTCCCTCTTCCACGCTTAAGCAGGCTCCACTCAATCTAGGGTTAAAACCCGCACTTTATAGCGCCTCCCGCCCCTCGTCGCTTGTTGGAAAACCCCTAGCTCCAGTGTACTATGGGCAACCTTGCAGATCCCTGCCTTCTCGAAAAACTTGGGAGGGGCTCAGAAGGGGCTCCCTTGGAGCGGCAAGCCTTGCCAGCAGACGGGCTATTCTGGGTAGCAGGGGTGTAGCCTGGAGGGGTGGATGTGACGGAAGCGCTGTTGCGTCGGTTGGATGTGGCTACAGAAGCGGCTCTGGAGGCGGCAGCGCTGCTGCGCGAGTATTTGGACAAAGCCCTGGCCATTGAGGAGAAACGTCCGGGGGACTTGGTAACGGCAGCGGATCGCGCCTCCGAGGAGCTCATCTTGAAGATCCTGAGGCGCCACTTCCCCGAAGACGTGATCTTGACGGAGGAATCTGGCCAGCAGGGATCTCCCGAAGGCACCTACGCCTGGATGGTTGATCCTCTGGATGGCACCACCAACTTTGCCCACGGCTATCCCTTTGCTGCCGTCTCTATTGGCCTGCTGGAGGGGCGGGAGCCCGTGCTAGGGGTAGTCTGCGACATCTTTCGCGGGGATCTCTTTCGCGCCGTCCAGGGGATGGGAGCCACCCGCAACCGCAAACCCATCCGCGTCTCCTCTACTACCGAACTCTCCCGCAGCCTCTTGGTAACTGGCTTTGCCTACGACCGCCGGGAAACCCCGGACAACAACTACGCTGAGTTCTGCCACTTCACCCACCTCACCCAGGGAGTGCGGCGAGGCGGATCGGCTGCCCTGGATTTGGCCTATGTGGCCACCGGCCAGCTGGACGGCTATTGGGAGCGGGGCCTCTCCCCCTGGGACATTGCCGCTGGGATTGTCTTGGTGCGGGAAGCCGGCGGTAAGGTTACCGCCTACGATGGCAGCCCGGTGGATGTATACAGTGGCCGCCTGCTGGCCAGTAATGGCTGGTTACACGCCGCTCTGCAAGAAGAACTGGCCCAGGTCAGCCCCCTGCCCGTCTCCTTTCCCATGCGACGGGATCGCCAGCCCAGGGAGCGAAGTAGCTAAAGATGCGGGCAAAAAGGCGGGGGGTCATGGGGCTTTTGCAGGGCAAGGAAGGCAACCTAGCCGGGAAAAAATTCCGGGGTTGGGGTTGGGCACTGGGGTTTGGCCTGGCGCTTCTCTTGGGGATCCCGGCCTACCCTCAGCCTGCCCAAGAGCCAGCCCTGGCCGCTCCCGTGGGCGAGCGAGCCCAGCCCCCCGACTCCCGTTGGGCCCAAATTCGGAGGCGGGGCCGTCTGCGGGTGGGGTTGGATCCCAGCTTAGGCCCAGCTTACCTCTACACCGACCCGGAGCGGCAAACCTACGCCGGCTTTGAGTGGGAGATCCTCGAGGCAATTGCCCAGACGCTGAAGGTACGGCTTGAGCCCGTCTACGTGGCTTGGGGTCAGCAGTTGACGGCTTTGCAGGCGGATGAGGTGGATCTCATCTGGGGAGCGCGGGAAGGCCTGGGCCTGGATCCGCAGCAATTTCTTGCCACCCGGCCCTACTACCTCAGCCCGCAGCGCTTGGTGGTACGGGATCCGGGGCCAGGGGAAGCTCCCATTGAGGCGCTGTCGCAATTATTTGGCCGCAAAGTGGGCATTGTAGTTAACAGTACAGGAGCAGCGCTGTTGGAAGCCTACAACGAGAGGCGGGGCAACCCTATCCGGCTCTTTGCCACCAGTAACCCGGAGCGCCTATTTGCTCAGCTCCAGGCTGGCCAGTTGGATGCCGTGCTTGTCGATCAGCCCGTTGCCGCCCTCCACCTGCGCCAGGCGGGATCCCGGCTGCGCCTAGTGGGGCCGCCCCTCTTTCCCATTCCTTTGGTGGGCGTGGTATCCTCGCAGCATCCTTCCCTGAAGGAAGCCCTGGATGAAGCAATCGCGATCCTGACCGAGAACGGAACCCTGCAACGCATCTTGGAGAAGTGGCAACTATGGGATCCCACTCTGATGTCCCCCGCCTCAGCCGAGGGCTAGCTCGCTACGAAACCGATCACTTCGCCATCTTGGGTGTGCCCCTCACTGCCGACTCCAAGAGGATCCGGCGCGGCTACCTGCAGGCGGCCAAGGCCCTGCACCCGGATCGCTTTGTCGGGGATCCGGAAGGGGCAGAGCGGGCCAATCTCCTTTTTGCCAAGCTGGTCAACCCAGCCAATGAGGTGCTGAGCAAGGAGCGGGAGCGGTCGGAATACGAGGCCCTCCTCAAGCTGCGCATCCAACAGCTACTGGAGTCGCCACCTGCAGATCTCTGGCCTACGGGAGAGACAGTCAAAGGTTTGGCCGAGTCTCCCAACTGGCAGGAAGAATATGTCCGGCGGGTGGAGAAGCTGGCCCAAGAGCAATACAGCTCCATGGCCACCCTGCTGGAGAAAACCGAGCAACTGAGCGAGCTCAACCTGGCCTATCTGCTGCTCAAAGCCGGCTACAAGGGAATCCCGACTCCTGCCGCCAAAACCACGCCCCCGCCGGGGGGACCCACCCCACCCCCCCCCCCCACCCCCCAGGGGGGGGGGCGCCGCCCCGGCCCCCGG
>NZ_JANSIV010000015.1:0-1895 GCF_047502705.1 Synechococcus sp. H70.1 | reverse complement strand
GTACCTACGCCGACTTCAGGCCCTACCCCTGTTCCGACGCCGGTTCCTGTAGGGCCGTCGCCTTCGTTTACCCGCTTCTTACTGCCCAATCCAGCGCCGGTCAACACGCCTGTTACTCTCACTTTTGTGGTCGATAACCGAGTGGCTGGAGCCATTCCCTTGAGTGGTCTGAACTTCCAGGCAATCTTGCCTGAGGGGCTGGTTGTTGCTAATCCTTCCACCCCCGCCGGCCTTGCTGATCCAAATACTTGCGGAGGAGTTCTTGGTGCCTTACCTGGGACGAGGATCATTAGTCTTTCAGGCGGAGTCTTAGCGGCAGGTGCCACTTGCGAGGTCAATGTTTCTATTCAGGCAACAGCTCCCGGGATCTACACCTTGCCGCTGCTGTTTGTGTCGAACAATCAGACTCCGCCCAGCGCAGCTCCTCCCATCAATCTGGTGGTTAACTAGTGGCTAACCTGTGATGACGACTTTAGCCAGATTTGTGATGCCTATTTTGGTAAGTGAGGGTGGCAGGAAATGAACGTGAAGAGGATCAGGATTAGAAAGAATTGGTCGCGGGCTTTGGGCAGTGTAGGCGCTGTTTTCTTCACCACAGCCAGCTTGGTTGGCTGCCAGCAAGCCAAGGACAAGAACGCCACCAGCTTTGTCCCTGGACCGATCATTCCGCCTCAGACTCCTAGCGTGCCCACTGGTGGTACCGAGGTGGGCCTACCTCCCATAGCACCACCAGGGATCCCTTTGCCGGCTCCCACAATTGTTATCCAAACTCCCGTTGCAGCCCCAACCATTCCTCCAATCCCCTCTCCTATTCCTCTCCCCACCATCAAGGCAGAAACTCCGGCTCCTTCTACCCCTTTCCCTCCTCCTCCCCCCACTCCCTTCCCTGTTGAAACAGTTAGCGTTGATCCAGCAGAAGTTACGTTTGACTCAGGGACGACTGTTGGCTCTATAAAAACTCTCACGCTTACGCCGTCTGCTCCTCCGGCCAACGGCAGCTTGGTGTTGAAGGTAGAAAGCAGCAACCCGCAGGTGGTGGGCGTTTCCACAACAGCCGCCTCGTTCGTAACAGTTGTCCTTCCACCGGGATCCCCGGATACACCTAAGGTTGTGCTGACTCGTTTGATCCCGGCTACACAGGAGGGCAATGCCACCATCACAGTTACCCGCGACCCGGCCACAACCGCTGCCAATTATCCGGTGGGCAGCGTGAATGTTGCCGTGCCGGTGACCTTAAAGCAGCAAGAGCCGCCTAGCATTACCGTTGATCCCGAGTCCATCACCTTTGATGATAAGCAGCCAGTTGGCACTTCTGCTAAAGTAGCGGTCAGCCTTAATCCAGTTGCTCCGATTGGTGGGCAGGTTGTGTTGGATGTGAGTGGAACTCCCAATCCTTTTGTTCCAGGGGCGTCGTTTGCTATTTCGACCAGCACGCTGGTCTTCAAGGAAGGCAACAAGGGACCTCAGGAATTCGAGGTTGTTCGCCTGACGCCTGGCGAAGCTGCCGGATCAGTGACCATCAAGCTCAATCCCGCGCTGACGACGGCTACCAACTTCTTGACTGCCGACCTCAGTGCTGTGATCCCTGTTGCAATCAAAGCTCTGCCGACTCCACCACCCGCCACTCTTGCAATTGAGTATAAGGATACTTCCTTGAAGTGTAGCACTAACCTTAACTTGAAGCTCACTGCGCCTCCAACTGTTACCATTACTGGCGCTGTTAAAAGCCCACTCACTTTCAAAGCCGAGCCAGCACCTAATCCTCCCTTCTTTTTTGACACATCCACAGGGGTCATTTCCGTTCAATGTCCAGCGGCAGCAAACCAGCCTCCGATTGGCCTTTCTTTCTCTGCATTGATAACTCTTTCGGATTCTTCAGTTCCGCCAATTTCGGC
>NZ_JANSIV010000014.1:54375-56922 GCF_047502705.1 Synechococcus sp. H70.1 | reverse complement strand
TCGGGCGGTTGGTTGAAGACGTTGCCCGTCACCGAGGCCTTGGCAAAGGGCGAGAGGTTGCCCGAAGCCTGGGTCTGCCGATCCACAATGTCGGCGATGAAGAAGGGGCTGTTGATGGAAGCCTCAAAGCGGTTCTCGCGGATGGTGACCGTGGCAGGCTCCGCCGACACCACGTGCACGCCGGCAACCGTGTAGCCGCGCAGCAGGTTCTTGTGGATATCGGCCTGCGAGAAGTCGCAGACTTGGACAGAGACGTAGGTGTCGGCCTGCGTGGGCCGTGCGAAGTCGTTGAAGGAAACTTCTACGTTGCGCGCCCCTTGGTTGGCTAGGTCGCACTCACCAATGCCCACCTGGTAGTCCACCGCCGGGCCACCCGCGTCGGGGTCGCGGCCCAAGGTGCCCGTAATCCGGAAGCCGTTGCCCTCCGTTCCCCCCAGGGTGGCGTCGTTGGCCAAGATCTTGACGTTGCGCAGCGTGCTCGTGCCGTCGAGGGAGTTCAGCGTCAGGCCGGGCCTGTCAACAGGGATCACAATCTCACCTTCTGCCGTGAAGGAACCCGGGCCTGCCGTCACCGTCGGGTTGGGGCCGGCCGCTTCGGCAATGGCGCGGGTGAGGGAGAGATAGACGTTGCTGGTGTTGCTGTTGAAGGCAAGGCCGCTGCCTGCCGCCACAATGGCCCGCCGCTCAGCCGCGCTCAAGCCGCTGCCGCGGTCGTCACGAATGGCGTAGACGTTGGCCGCCGCCGCTGTTGGGGTAATGGTGTTGCCGGCAAAAGTCAGGCTCAGCCCCGTCACTGCCGGCTCGATGAAGATGGCGGCAGAGCCGGCACCCACATCCTGCGCCGCAGGGTTGATCAGTTGAGTTGGGATGTTGGGGGCAGCTCCGTAGCCCAAGAAGATGTTGTTGGTCTCCACCCGCAGGTTGATGCCCGCGTTGTCGCCGGCAATGCGGATGCCTGCCGAGCTGCCCGCGCCAGCCACAAACAGGTTAGAGCGGGTTACTGTCAGGTTCTTGGAGGTGGTGCCGGCAGCCGCTGAGCCAAAGCCAATGGCTACCCCGCGAGAAGCCGGAGGGGTTACCGTTGGAAAGAGAACAATATCGACGCCGGTAACGGTAACTTCGGTGGCGCCTTCGGCATTAATGCCGTACTCAATGGGTTCCAAAGAGCGGGTGTTGAGAATGCTGAAGTTCTCCAGGACAACGCCGCTGGCATTGTTGGTCACTTGCACGGGAGCGCCGGTAGCTGCACCCACCACGATGGCATCGCCCACATTGCCAGTTGCGCCGCGCACCGTAACGTTGCTGCGGTTGATGACAATGTTCTGGCGGTAAACACCCGGCTGGAGAACGATGGTAAGAGGCTGAGCCGGGTCAGAGGAAGCGATGATCTGGCTGATGTTGCTCTCAGGAGTGACGTTAACCGTTCCCGAGGGACGTGGGGTTGGCGTGGGAGTTGGCGGCGGGGCCGGGGGAGCCGGAGGGGCCGGCGGCGGTGGGGGCGGCACAGGCACTGCCGGGCCAGAGCTATCTTCGCCGCAGCCCGTCAGGATTACCGGCACAAGTATCACGGCAGACGCTAGGGTCAAAGAACCCAGTGACTTTAGCAGCCACTTCTGGATTGTTCCGTTCATTTTTCTCCTCTTAACCAAAAAAGTAGGGTTCGGCTGAACACTTCCCTTAACTTACCCGATTGACTGGCCCAAAGCAACTGATGAGGCTAGGGGCTTGCCGTTCGGGCGGGAGACGCACGCGCGCTTGTGTCAGCGCTTGCTCTGGTTACTCCGTAAATCATACAGGCAGATCTGCCCAGGTTGACAAGTCTTGCCCTTTTTTCAAGAAAAGTTGGGATCCAGGGGGATACAGCGCGGTCTGGGGGCGGGGGGTTGACGCTTTGCCCCCAGAAAACCAGAAGATTTGCCTATTTCCTGGCAAAAGGGTGCTTGATCCGGGGCAGAAGGGTGGCAGGATGAGGAGTGGACGTTTTTTCTGGAGACCCAAGCAGGATGGCTGTCTACAAAGTTCGGTTGATCAACGAAGAGCGGGGCTTGGACGTTACCATCGATGTGCCGGACGACGAGTACATTCTGGATGTGGCGGAGGAGCAAGGGATCGAGCTGCCCTACTCCTGCCGCGCCGGGGCCTGTTCGACCTGTGCCGGCAAGCTGGTAAGCGGCACGGTGGATCAAAGTGATCAATCCTTCCTGGATGACGATCAGATTGCGCAGGGCTATGTGTTGACCTGCGTGGCCTACCCCACTTCTGACTGCACCATCATTACCCATCAAGAAGAGGCGCTGTACTGAGGTCCTCACCCCCGATCCCTCACCCCCGGCCCCTCTCCCCAAGGGAGAGGGGGGTAGGATTTTCTTATCCTCTGTAGAACTTTTTGACGATGACCCCAGAGCAAGAAGAGGGGTTAATCCGGGCCGTTCAAGAGCTGCAGGCTGCCCAGCAGGAGCTGCGCCTTGTCCAACAGACAGGTTCTGATTCAGGAAGTCCGCGAGGGGCAGGCGATGCTGGCGCAGTTTTTCCGCGAGGCGCTGGATC
>NZ_JANSIV010000014.1:45100-54275 GCF_047502705.1 Synechococcus sp. H70.1 | reverse complement strand
GGAGATGCGGCAGGAGATCCGGGATCTGCGCCGCGATTTTTTGGAACGGCGGTAGGCCCAAGCGCGCCGCGCTGGCCCTCACCCCCAGCCCCTCTCTTTGGGGGAGAGGGGAGTTAGTAGGGATCCGTGCTGGATTACTCTAGAGAGAACTTTGACGTTGCTCGATCGGCCTTTCCCTTCCCTAGCGAGTTTGCCTATGTCTGTTATCCGTGCCCTGCACCGCCAGTTGGTGAGCAAAGAGCGCTCGGCCGAGGAGATTGCCCGCGAATACCTAGAGCGCCTGCACCAACTGGAGCCGCAGCTGAAGAGCTTTATTACCGTTACCGAGGAGCTGGCCCTGCAGCAGGCTAGAGCCGTGGACGCCCGCATTCGCGCCGGGGAGGCGATTGGCCCGCTGGCCGGGATCCCGTTGGCTGTGAAAGATAACCTCTGCACCCAAGGGATCCGCACCACCTGTGCTTCTCGGATGCTGGAGGGGTTTATTCCGCCCTACGAGTCAACGGTGACGGCGCGGCTGGCGGCAGCCGGCATGGTGATGGTGGGCAAGACCAACCTGGACGAGTTTGCCATGGGCAGCTCCACGGAAAACTCCGCCTTCCAGCGCACCGCCAACCCCTGGGACCTGACACGGGTGCCAGGGGGATCCTCAGGCGGGTCGGCGGCAGCGGTGGCGGCAGACCAGGCGGTGGTGGCTCTGGGATCGGATACGGGGGGATCCATCCGCCAGCCGGCGGCCTTCTGTGGCGTGGTTGGCCTCAAGCCCACCTATGGGCTGGTCTCCCGCTACGGGCTGGTGGCCTTTGCCTCTTCTCTGGATCAGGTGGGGCCGTTTGGGCGCACCGTGGAGGATGTGGCCCTGCTGCTGCAGGGGATTGCCGGCCATGACCCCATGGACTCCACTAGCCTCAGGGTGGAGATCCCGGACTATAGCCAGGCTTTGATCCCCGATATCAAAGGCTTCAAGATTGGCGTCATCCGCAACCTGCTGGGAGAAGGCTGCAGCGAGGAAACCCGCGCTGCCGTGGAAGCGGCTATCCAACACCTGCAGGAGCTGGGGGCGGAGATCCTGGAGATTGACTGCCCCAGCTTTCGCTACGGCCTAGCCACCTACTACATCATTGCCCCTTCCGAAGCTTCTTCCAATCTGGCCCGCTACGACGGCGTCAAGTACGGCCTGCGGGAACCTGCCGACTCGCTTTTGGCTATGTATGGCAAGACCCGCGCCCGCGGCTTTGGGCCAGAGGTGAAGCGGCGCATTATGCTTGGCACCTATGCCCTCTCTGCCGGCTACTACGATGCCTACTACCTCAAGGCCCAGAAGGTGCGCACCTTGATCAAGCAAGATTTTCTGGGGGCCTTCGAGAAGGTGGATGTACTGGTCAGCCCCACCACCCCCACGCCAGCCTTTAAAGCAGGGGAGCGGGAGGATCCCTTGAGCATGTACCTGTGCGACCTAATGACGATCCCGGTTAATCTGGCGGGCTTGCCAGCCCTAAGCCTGCCCTGTGGCTTTGCCAACGGCCTGCCCATTGGCCTGCAGATCATCGGCAACGTCTTGCAGGAGAGCAAGGTGCTGCGGGTGGCCTACGCCTACGAGCAGAGCACCGACTGGCACAAACGGCGTCCGCCGCTGGCAGAACCCAAAGAAGCAGCTTCCGGACAACCCCAAAGCAAGCGCAAGTCGGGCTCCGGCAGCAAAAAGTCCAAAGGCTGAGGAGGGGATTAGGCCCTGCCCATCTGGTTGGCCGCCGAGAAGCGCTCCATAAAGCGCAGGAAGCGCTCCCACTCGGCTTCGGTTTCCATGTCGTAGATTACTTCCAGGGCCTTGAATTCCCCGTTGAGGAACTTGGCCTTGATGTTGCGGGTGGTCAGCTCCCCCTCCTCGTCAATCATCCGCATACCGAGGATGTTTTGGGTATCGGTCTTTAACTCCTCGAAGCGAAAAATCGCCGATCCCCGGCTGCCGGTTTTGGATTTCAGCAGCCGTACCTGGGTGGGTACTTCCTCAATGCCGGGAGAAAACTCAATCCTAGCCATGGCTTCCTAAAGTTACGATTCCAGCCATTATAGCTGGCAGAGGGCTCGCAACTCCTGAGCAGCCAGCTGGGCTAGGTAATAGCCGGCCTGGCGCTGGGCTTCGGCCACGTCCGGGATCCGGTCACAGAGAGCGCCAACCCTCACGGGAAGCGACCGGGCGGTCAAGTCGGCCCGAGCTGCCGGGGTGGCCTGACCACAGAGGATGAGCAAGGGCTTCTGCGCCGCAATCGCTTGCTCCAGCACTGCCCCCACCACTTTGCCCATGCTGCTCTGTTCATCGAGACAGCCCTCGCCCGTAATCACCAGATCGCAGTGACGGATACGCTCCGCCAGTGCCAAGTGCTGGGCCAAGAGCTGGATCCCGGACTCCAGGGTGGCTCCCAAAAAGGCCACTAGCCCTGCCCCCAGCCCACCGGCAGCGCCGGCGCCAGGGATCCCGTCCACCATCCGACCCAGGTCGCGCTCCACCACTCTGGCCCAGTGCTGCAGGGCCTGCTCCAACTGCCTTACTTGCTGGGGAGTGGCGCCCTTCTGGGGCGCAAAAACGGCAGCCGCCCCCCAAGAGCCGGTGAGAGGGTTCTGCACATCGCAGAGGCCGCGGATGCACTTGCCCTGCCAGACAGGCTGCTTGGGCGGCTCGATGCGCGCCAGCCGGGCCAGCTCCCCTCCCCCCCAGCCAATGGGATCCCCAGCCCTATCCAGGAGGCGATAGCCTAAGGCTTGGGCCATGCCTGCTCCGGCATCCACGGTGGCGGATCCGCCCAGCCCTATCCAAATCTCAGCAATGGGATCCCGGCAGACGGCCCGCAACAGCTCCCCTAGGCCATAGGTGGTGGTGTGGGTGGGATCCCGCCGCTGGGGAGGCACCAAGGTTAGGCCGACCACCTGGGCTACTTCCAGCAGCGCCCGCTCGCCTACTACGCCGTACTCGGCCCAGACGGGATCCCCCAGCGGGCCGGTGACCCACAGCCCCCGTTTTTCTCCCCCCAGCGCCAGCATCCAGGTCTCCAGGGTACCCTCGCCCCCATCGGCTAGAGGGAGCAGCTCTATCTCCGCCTGGGGCAACACCTGTTGGATCCCGCGGGCAATGCTCTCTGCTGCTGCCTTGGCCGTCAGGGATCCTTTGAAGCTATCCGGGCAGACCAAAATCCGCCGCGGCGGGCGGCTGAACTGGGATCCCTTTTCCCCCATTGAAGCTTGCAGGCCAACCAGTCCTAGCCCGCTGCTACTGAGCACTCTCGCCTTCTCTTGGCGAGGGTTGCTCTGCGTTGTTGGAAGGTTGGGAGGCGTCGATGGCAGGGGGTGAGTTGCCCAAAGACTGCTCCAGGGCCAGGCGCTGCTCCATCACCCGCAGAAAATAGCCCCCCATCATGGCACCCGAGAGCATCTTTGCCAAACTCTCGCGGTTGGTGACGATTTGAACGCCAAATTGGTCGGACGGCAAACTGCCCAGCAGGCTGCGGATGTTATAGCCCAGGATCTCCAGCACTTCTGGGGAAGAATTGCGGGCAATATCCTGAAAAACGCTGGGATCCTGCGACTGCAGGTATTGCCAGAGCCGGTTGTTGGGGCTAGGCGTTGGCACAGCCTCAAAGCCAGGAATGAAGTTGATTGGGCTGGACATGGAGTTACCAAGCTCCCCAAACACAGCAGGTAAAGCCCAACTGGACGGCCTGCCTGATCCCTCAGGCTCTCACCGCTCCCCCAATTTGGGCTATGCCCAACTTAGCACCTGCGCCTTGCTGCCCTCGGTACGGGATCCCACCCTTTTGAGGCGGCAAATGCCGTACCTCAGGCCCCACCTTCCGGGATCTCCTCCCCCACAAATGAGGCAGGCACCACCGTCACCCCGACGATACTGTCTTCGGGATCCAGGCGCTGCACCAGCACTCCAGTGGCCTCGCGGGACTGGGTGGGGATGGCCTTGGCCAACTGGCGCATGACAATGCCTCTGGCAGTTACCAAGAGGATTTCGTCCTCGGCATTGACGATGCGCAGGGCCGCCAACTCATCCGACGCCTGGCGGAACTTGGTGGCGATCACCCCCTTGCCGCCACGGTTTTGCCGGCGGAAATGGTCAATGGCCAGGCGCTTGCCCCGGCCTTCCTTAGTGATTACCAGCACCCAGGGATTGGCTAGCCGCTCTCCCTCCTGCTCGGCAGCCCTCACCAACTCGGCAGAGAGAATGTCCATGCTGACGATGGCGTCGCCGGGGTTGAGGGTAATGGCTCGCACGCCGCGAGCAGGCCGCCCTAGGGGACGCAGCTGCTCGTCGTCAGCGCGGAAGCGAATGCCCATGCCCTGGCGAGTTGCCATGACCACATCGTCGCCAGAGCGGGCACGGCGCACCCAGCACAACTCGTCGTTTTCTTCAAGAGAAATGGCAATCAGGCCATTGGAGCGAACGTTGGCAAAGGCACTGAGGGCCGTTTTTTTGATGTACCCCCCCCGAGTGAGCATCACCAGGTATTCGTCGTCGCTAAACTCGCTCACGGGCACCATGGAGGTAACCCGCTCTTCCCGGCTTAGCGGCAGCCACTGGACAATGGCGCTGCCGCGGGCGGTACGGCTCCCTTGGGGGATCTGATAGGCGGGCAGAGTATAGGCCACCCCCCGGTTGGTAAAAAAGAGAAGGGTGTCGTGACTGCGACAGGTAAAAAATTGGGCAATGGCATCGTCGTCTTTGATGCGGGCGCCGGCCTTGCCGCGGGTGGCTCGTCCCTGCACCCGAAATTCTTCGATGTCCATGCGCTTGATGTAGCCCTGTTCCGTGAGGAAGATGACCGTCTCGCGGTTTTCGATAAGATCGGCCACCTCCAGCTCACCGTCCTCCAGGCAGAAGCGGGAGCGGCGCGGGCTCCCAAAGCGGGCTTTAAGCTGCTGCAGCTCTTCGCAGATAATTTGCATCACCCGTTCCCGTCGAGTCAGAATGTCCCGCAAATCGGCAATTTGCCGCAGCAGGTCCTCATGTTCGGCCTGGATTTTCTCGGCTTCTAGGGCAGTGAGGCGGCGGAGTTGCATTTGTAAGAGGCCGTCGGCCTGCGCTTCGCTTAGCCCCAGTTGGCTCTGCAGCTCAGCGCGGGCTGTGGCAGGATCAGCAGCTCCCCGGATAAGGGCAATCACCCGCTCCAATTGCCCCAAAGCCAGCAGGTACCCCTGCAAAAGGTGAGCTCGCTCCTCAGCTTTTTGCAGCTCGTAGCGGGTGCGCCGCTCGATGACCTCTGCCCGAAAATCCAGAAAAACCTGTAGCGCGTCCCGCAACGTCAAGGTGCAGGGCTTGCCGTTGAGGATGGCCAGCATGTTGACCCCAAAACTGGTCTGCAGGGGGGTCTGTTTGTAGAGGTTGTTGAGCACTACCTGGGGCTGGGCATCCCGCTTCAGCTCAATGACTACCCGCATGCCGCTGCGGTCGCTCTCGTCGCGGATGTCGGCAATGCCCTCCAGTTTTTTCTCATTGACCAACTCGGCAATTTTTTCAATCATGGCTGCCTTGTTGGTCTGGTAGGGCAGCTCGGTGATCACGATGGCCTCCCGCGCCGGTCGGCCCCGCTGCTCAATGGTCTCGATGGTGGCCACTCCCCGCAGGGTAATGGAGCCGCGCCCGGTGGTGTAGGCTTCGCGGATGCCCTCCTGGCCCAGGATCAACCCCCCTGTGGGGAAGTCTGGCCCTGGG
Organism: Synechococcus sp. H70.1; assembly: GCF_047502705.1. Lineage (NCBI taxonomy): Bacteria > Bacillati > Cyanobacteriota > Cyanophyceae > Synechococcales > Synechococcaceae > Synechococcus > Synechococcus sp. H70.1. Next base: position 48,565 of record NZ_JANSIV010000014.1, on the reverse strand, counting down.
ATCCAGTGCATCAACTCCAGGCTGGTCAGGTTGGGGTTTTCGATTAGGGCAATGAGGCCATCCACCAGCTCTCCTAGGTTGTGGGGCGGGATGTTGGTGGCCATGCCCACAGCAATCCCGGAAGAGCCGTTCAACAGCAACTGCGGGATCCGTGCCGGCAGCACCAGTGGCTCTTGCTGGGATCCGTCGTAGTTGTCGATGAAGTCAACGGTGTTGGCGTCGATATCCTGCAGCAGGGCTTCCTGGGCAAAGGCGGTGAGGCGGCACTCGGTGTAGCGCATGGCCGCCGGTGGGTCATTGTCGATGGAGCCAAAGTTGCCGTGCCCGTCTACCAGGCGCTCCCGCATGGAGAAGTCCTGGGCCATGCGCACCAGGGCCTCGTAAACTGCTTGATCTCCATGGGGATGGTATTTCCCGATTACATCCCCCACCACCCGGGCGCACTTGCGAAAAGGGCGATCCGCCGTCAGCCCCAGTTCGTGCATGGCATAGAGAATGCGGCGATGCACTGGCTTCAAGCCATCCCGCGCGTCTGGCAGAGCCCTCCCGACGATGACGCTCATGGCGTATTCCAGGTAGGACTGCGTCATCTCCCGCTGCAAGTCGGTGGGGATGATGCGCGCGGTCAATTCGTTGTCGCTCATGGGGTGGAGGTAGAGGTGAGGGATCCCGCTGGACTTGGGTGTGGGCAGGACAAGAAACCCCACGGTTGTCGCCCGCCAACCGTCGGCAACTTAGGGGAGTAACCAACAATCCAGGTGTTTCCAGTCTACCATTGCCTTTTGCTGGGGTAGAGCGGCTCTGCAACTCGGAGCCAAAGGGGGATCCCTGAAGAAACTTATAGATAGAAATCTACTTTCTAGTCTGTTCCTTATGGTAACGCTCAATGGTAGCCTACCTACATAGCGTCGAGAGCGGTGGAGCATGCAGTCCGGCGGTAGGAGATTTCTGGATTGGCAGCGGCGGCTAAGCCTAGAAAACTGGCGTGGGGATCTCTTCGGCGGGCTGACGACGGCGATTGTCTCGCTGCCGATGGCTCTGGCCTTTGGGGTGGCTTCCGGGGCGGGGCCGGTGGCAGGTTTGTACGGGGCGGTGTGTGTGGGCTTTTTTGCCGCCCTGTTTGGCGGTACCCCTACCCTCATCTCCGAACCCACCGGGCCGATGACGGTGATGATGACGGCAGTCATTGCCAAGGTTACCGCCAGCTATCCGGATCAGGGGCTGGGGCCGGCCTTCACGGTGGTCATGCTGGGGGGACTGTTTCAAATTTTGTTTGGATCCCTGAAGCTGGGCAAATACATCACCCTCATGCCCTACAGCGTCATCTCCGGCTTTATGTCGGGGATCGGCTGGATCATGATTTTGCTGCAGATCCCGCCGCTGTTGGGCCACGCCAGCCAGGGGGGAGTGATTGGGGCCGTGCAGAATCTGCCGACCTACCTGCTTAACCTTAAGGTGCCGGAACTGGGGTTGGGGCTGCTGACGCTGGCCATCCTCTTTTTCTATCCCAAGCCTTGGCGACAGGCGGTGCCGCCCCAGTTGGTGGCTCTGCTGCTGGGAACGCTGGTGGCCAACTTGTTCATGGCTGATTGGGATCTGCGGCGCATTGGCCCCATCCCTACCGGCTTGCCCCAGGTGCAATGGCCACAGCTGCCCTTGGCTTCCCTGCCCAGCTTGGTGTTGGACGGCGTGGTGCTGGGCATGCTGGGCTGCATTGATACCCTCTTGACAGCAGTGATTGCCGACAACCTCACGCGCACCCGCCACGACTCCGACCAAGAGCTGATTGGGCAGGGGATCGGCAACCTGGTCTCCGGCTTCTTGGGGGGGTTGCCGGGGGCGGGGGCGACCATGGGCACGGTGGTGAATATCCAATCGGGAGGACGTACGCCCTTGGCCGGCATCACTCGCGCCCTTCTCCTCTTGATGGTGGTGCTGTTTGCCGCGCCCCTCACCCAAGGGATCCCGATGGCGGTGCTGGCGGGGATTGCCTTTAAGGTGGGGGTGGACATCCTCGACTGGAGCTTCCTGAAGCGGGCCCACCGCCTCTCCCTTAAAGGGGCGGCCATCATGTACGGGGTGATGTTCATGACGGTGTTCGTGGATCTCATTGCCGCTGTGGGGGTAGGGGTGTTTGTGGCCAATTTGCTTACCATCCAGCGCCTGAGCGAGCTCCAGTCGGAAGAGGTGAAAGCCATTACCGATGCCGACGATGCTGTAGATCTCACGCCGCGGGAAAAGGAGTTGCTGCGCCAGGGCCGCGGCCAGGTGCTGCTGTTTTACCTGAGCGGCCCGATGATCTTCGGGGTTTCCCAGGCCATTTCCCGCCAATACCAGGCGGTGGCCTCCTGCCAAGCTTTGGTGGTGGATCTGTCGGATGTGCCAATGCTAGGGGTTTCGGCAACGCTTTCTCTAGAAAATGCCATTCGTGAGGCCCTAGATCGCGGCAAGCAGGTGTGGATTGTCGGGGCCAGGGGCCGGATCCGACAGCGCTTGGAAAGCCTACGTTTGCCCCTGCCGGCGGAGCGGTTTGTGGAAAGCCGGGAAGCCGCCTTGGCCGAGGCCCTTGCCCACTTGGGCCTGGCACCAGAACCCCATCCCCTGGTTTGAGCCATCTTGATTTGCCCCATGACAAGGCGGTAGGCTTCATTTGCCAGCTCGGGGTCAGTTCTGGATGATGCACTGGAAGGGTCGGGTTGCCTACTTGGCAACCCTGCATCGCAAAGAGCAGGTAATTGGCCCCCTCTTGGCCCAACAGCTGGGGATCCAGGTGCAGGTGATACCTCTTGATACCGACCAACTGGGCACCTTCTCGCGGGAGCGGCCCCGGCCGGGGGATCCCATCCACACCCTACGCTTAAAAATTGAGAGAGCCCGCCAAGTTTGTCCTGCCCCCTTGCTTTTGGCCAGCGAGGGATCCTTCGGCCCCCACCCCCAGCTTCCCTGGATCCCTTGGAACCAGGAATGGGTCATGCTCAAGGTTTTTGAACCGGGCGCGGATCCCTTGGAGCTGGTGGGCTACGCAGAAAGCACCCAAACCAATTTCAGCCATCGCTGGGTGCAGAGCTTTGCAGAAGCCCTGGACTTTGCCCAAAAAGTAGGTTTCCCCGAGCACGCCCTAATTGCCCTCGACCAGCCGGAAAACCCCCAACTTATCCACAAAGGGATCCAGGACGAAGCAACCCTAAAGCAGGTGGTGGAAGAGCTGCTGGCCCGCCAGGGAGGGCTGCATCTGGAAACCGACATGCGGGCCCTGTACAACCCAACCCGTCTGCAGGTGATTGCGGCAGCCACCCAAAACCTCATCGCCAAAGCCCAAAGCCTCTGCCCTGCCTGCGGCACTCCCGGCTACTGGCGCATCCGTGCGCTGCCTGGGCTGCCCTGCGGCCAGTGTGGTGCCCCTACCCCCGTAACCAAGGCGTGGGTGTATGGCTGTGGCCGCTGTTCCCACACCCACACCGAGCC
>NZ_JANSIV010000014.1:0-45000 GCF_047502705.1 Synechococcus sp. H70.1 | reverse complement strand
TGCCCCCATTGGGGTTGCTCACAAAGTAGGCGGCGGGCGTCAGGGTAATGTACTCGTTCACTGGGAAGCTGTAGTAGACATCCACAATGAAGGGCCGAGTATCCCAAACCCCCTCGTTGTCGGTGGTCACGATCGGCTGACCGAAGACTACGCCACCCTTGGCACCCTCAATGAAGAGATCCGGGAAGGCAAAACCAAGCAAGAACCCGTTGAAGTCTTCATCGCCAGGATCGATGGTGCCAGCTGGTACCACGTTGGGCAGGTTGTAATCAACATTGCCTGCCGTAAACCAGCCGGACAGGATGATGCGTGGGCTAATCTCCCAGGTGGCGGCCGCCGTAAAGGCATTGACCCGAGCCGAAGGAGTGACGTCATTCCGGCGCAGCGGCCCACGGAAAAGGCTGCTGCCAGTAGCCAGGAAACCAGGGCCACGGCTAGCGTCCTGCAGATAGGTGGAAGCAAATTGCAGGTAGAACTCCAGGCCTTTCGTCGGCAGGAAGCCCAGTTCCACCGTGTGGGCGCTGTCGTTACCGGTCAAACCGCTGTCACCAAAACCTCTGCCCAAGGTCTGGCCGCCGCGGGTGCTGTAGGCGTAGGCCAGGCGAAGCTGGTCGCTGAGGCGAAAGCGGAAGCCAAACAGAGTGCCACTGGGCACATCTCCCGTAGAGTTGGGGAGATCGGCAAAATCGGAGAGGGCATCAAAGGGAACGCTGTATTGCAGGACGCTGGACACCCCCGTGCCCGTGATGCCGGCGTAGATGGTGGCAGCGCGGTCAAAGGCAGGGAACTGATAGACCAACTGGGCCAGCGTGAAGGTGCCACCACCCCCCCCTTGGAAGCCAACGCCCGGATCCCCTTCGAAGAAGGTGGTTACCGCATCGCGAGCCTGCAGACGAATGCGCAGACGGTCACGCCCAGCAAAGGAAGCGTCGAAGTTCAGCCGCACCCGATAGGGCAGGGTCATGTTCGCCTGATCCCTCTCGGCCACCACGCTGTTGTTGACCACCCGGTCGTCGGTGAGGGCACTGCCCAGGACAGCGGTGATCACTTGGGCATTCAGCTTGGTGACCGGGTTGAAGACTTTACCCTTCAGGTCGTTGATATCAGCCTCCGCTGCCTCGACCCGTCCCCGCAGGGCTGCCAGCTCGGCGGCAAACTCCTCTTGCAAGCGCTGCAGCGTAGCCAAGTCCTCCTTAGAAACCTTGTCGGCCAGGCCAGCGGCAATCAGCTCGTTGATGCGATCCAAGCAGGCATTCATCCCGGCGGCAAACTCATAGCGGGTCATGGCCCGGTTGCCGCGGAAGGTGCGGTCAGGGTAGCCAGCAATACAGCCGTAGCGCTCGACCAGAGATTGCAGCGCCTGGAATGCCCAGTCAGTAGGCTGAACATCGGAAAGCTCAGAGATCGAAGTGACAGGCCCTGTAGCTTGGGCATAGGCCACTCCAGGAGTCAAGACTGCCGCTGCACCCAGGGTGCCAGCCAGCAGCGTTTTCCAGGGATTCGCGTGTTTCGCGGGCATGTTTCTCTCCTTCTTCTTTGTCCTCACACCTGTCTTGGCTGTAGCAGTGTCTTCTAAAAGTAACAAGCTGTCTAACTCGAGAGCGAGCCTGACAATTGCGGACTTTAGAAGAACATAGTACAGCCCCCGTCGATGTCGTCTACCACTTTACACACTTTTTGAGCCAGACTCAATGCGAGACCCAACGGTGGTAGATGATCCAGGCTCCACCTTCATTACTCTACCTCAGGGATCCAGCCCTGGCTAGCGAGTGTATCCCAAGCTGCAAACCTGAATGGGGATGGGCGGTACCGGACTCGAACCAGTGACATCCTGCTTGTAAGGCAGGCGCTCTACCGCTGAGCTAACCGCCCCCTCGGCTCCCTGAGTCTAGCATTTCTGAGAGACTATTTCCCCATGCCCAGGCTCTGCGCCTTCTGGTACACCTTGCCCTCGGTCAAAAGGGAAGGGGCGATGCAGATCTCCACCTGGTGCATTTCTTTGAGGTTGGCGGCACCCAGGGTGGCCATGCTGGTGCGCAGAGCGCCCCAGAGGTTGTGGGTGCCATCATCCAGGCGGGCAGGGCCGCACAAGATCTCTTCCAGGGTGCCGGTGGATCCCACCCGGATGCGGGTGCCGCGGGGCAAGACTGGGCTGGGGGTGGCCATGCCCCAGTGAAAGCCGCGACCGGGTGCCTCTTGGGCGCGGGCTAAGGGGGATCCAATCATCACGGCGTCGGCTCCACAGGCAATGGCCTTGCAGATATCCCCGCCAGTCACCAGGCCGCCGTCGGCAATGATGGGAACGTAGGTGCCGGTTTCGGCCAAGAACTGGTCGCGGGCGGCAGCGCAGTCGGCAATGGCAGTAGCCTGGGGCACCCCTACTCCTAGCACGCCGCGGGAGGTGCAGGCAGCACCGGGGCCGATGCCCACCAGCACTCCAGCCGCTCCCGCTTGCATCAGCTCCAGGGCGACGTCATAGGTGACGCAGTTGCCCAGCACCACGGGAATGGGCATGGAGCGGCAGAACGCGGCCAGATCCAGCTTTTGCATGCCCTCAGGCACCTTGTGATGGACGGAAACCACGGTGGCCTGGACGAAAAACAGATCCCCGCCTGCTTCTGCCACCAGGGGGCCATATTCAGCCGCATGGGCGGGCACGCAGCTAGCGGCAGCAATGGCACCGGCAGCCTTGATCTGGCGGATGCGCTCTTGGATGAGCTCCGGCTTGACGGGTTCACTGTAGAGGCGCTGCATCAGGGGGACAAACTCGTCTTTGCCGACCGCAGCAATTTGGTCTAGCACCTCGTCGGGATCCGCGTAGCGGGTTTGGATCCCATCTAGGTTCAACACACCCATCGCCCCCAGCTTGGAAAGGAGGATGGCCATCCTGACATCCACCACACCGTCCATGGCGCTAGCGATGATGGGGATGGGCCGTTGGATCCCTCCTAGGGTGAAGTGAGTATCCACCAGGCTAGGATCCAGAGTTCGCCTGCCCGGTACCAGCGCAATCTCATCCAGCCCGTACGCCCGTCTTGCCTGTCGATTGCGGCCCAGTTGTACGTTCATTTCCTTGCTTTGGCTCCCCTTAATGTATTAACCATGTTGCATTACACGTATTATGGTAGTATTAGTCGTGTCTTAATCACGTCGCCCAGGAGGGCTCCAAGGCTAACCCCCCTTGACCTTGGAGGTTACTGGGCAGGGGCGTGAAGATGTGCCCTTCCTGCAGACTTCCGAAGCTATGGCAGCGCTGAGATCCCCAGCGGAAGCCGTAGAGGGCGATGTAGGCGCACAGCAGGGCATCGACTTGGTCTTCGTAGTTTTTGAGCCGACGGCCTCTAAGGGATCCCACTTCCACTTGGAGCAGGGGCTCGTGGCCTTGCAGAGAGGGATCAGCACTGGCCAAGGCGCGCAAATGTTGCTGGTACAGACGCCAGGCCTGTTCTCGCGCTTGCCAGCGGCGGCGGGGACGCGCTTTGTAGGGAAGGCTGCGGCTGAGGCCAAACAGGCTCACCATAGCACTGTGGGGGAAGACTTCGGTAATCTGGCGGGCTAGGCGTCCCTGCTCGATGCTGGCCTGCTCCTGAAAGCCATAGCCAGACAGGGCTTGCACCAGCGCCTCTCCTCGCACCTGGCCGCCTTTTTCCAGAAGCCGGCGGTTGGCCGGGTGGGCACCAACCGCGTAGGGGCGAAACACTCGGTTTAGTTCAGCTTCCGCCCGCCGCTGGCCAGTAAGGTTGGGGACCCGCAAGGGAGCATCCACCGCCACCAGGCAGGGATCCCCGCCGGCTTGAGCTTGGATGTAGTCCACGATTTCCTGGTCGGTTTGCAGGATGCGGCTGTCCAGCAGGCGTCCCGCCAAGGCTTGAGCGTCGGGATCCCTGACCTCGACCTGCAACGTTGCCACCCCCGAGGGGTTGCGGCTGGACCAGGCCAGGTCTAGGCCAATGCAGATTAACTGAGCCACGCTACCTTCCCCTTTTCCACCCACTCGACCGAGGATTCCCTCACCCCCCTCCTAGCAAGAGAGGAAGGCAGGACTGCCAATGGCGTCAAATTGCCCTGACATCCGCCTCAACAGCTAAAAAACGGGATCCCGCTGCAGGGGATCCCGGAAGCTCTATTCAGAGCAGGTGACTACGGGCTGACGAGGCAGCCGATTTAGTGCCCGAGGATTAGTAGTCGTAGTCATCTGCGCCACCGCCGCCCGCTGGCTTGTTGTTCTTAGGCTCGGGCTTGTCGACCACGATGGCTTCGGTGGTGAGCACCATGCCGGCAATCGAGGCAGCGTTTTGCAGGGCAGAGCGGGTAACTTTGGCCGGGTCAACGATGCCCGCCTCAAACATGTCCACGTAGGCGTCGTTCTGGGCGTCGTAACCCACCGTGAAGGGTTTCTCTTTCACCCGCTCCAGCACAATCGAGCCGTTCTGGCCAGCGTTCTCGGCAATGCGGCGCAGCGGAGCACCCAGCGCGCGAGCCACCAGCATAGCCCCCACCAGCTCATCGCCGGACAAGTTGGCCTGCGCCCACTCCGTAACCACTGGGATGAGGTGCGCCAGGGTGGTGCCACCGCCAGGGACGATCCCTTCTTCCACCGCCGCCTTGGTGGCGTTGATGGCGTCCTCCAGGCGCAGCTTGCGATCCTTCATTTCGGTTTCGGTGGCTGCGCCCACTTTGATTACTGCCACGCCGCCAGCCAGCTTGGCCAAGCGCTCTTGCAGTTTTTCTTTGTCGTAGGTGGAGTCGGTCTCTTCAATTTGGCGACGGATTTGCTCGCAGCGAGCTTTCACAGCCGCTTCGTTGCCCTCCGCCACGATGGTGGTGTGATCCTTAGTTACCGTGACGCGCCGCGCCGAGCCAAAGGACTCAAGCCGGGCATTCTCCAGCTTCAGGCCGCGCTCCTCGCTAATGACCTCGCCGCCGGTGAGAATGGCGATGTCTTCCAGCATGGCCTTACGGCGATCCCCGAAGCCAGGGGCTTTCACCGCCACCACGCTCAGCACACCCCGCAGCTTGTTCACCACCAGGGTGGCCAGCGCTTCCTTCTCGATGTCTTCAGCGATGATTAGCAATGGACGGCCAGCGCGAGCTACTTGCTCCAGAACTGGCACCAGGTCTTGCACCAGGGTAATCTTCTTGTCCGTGATGAGAACGTAGGGGTTCTCCAGGACCGCCTCCATCCGCTCGGTGTCGGTGACGAAGTAAGGGGAAATATAGCCTTTGTCAAAGCGCATCCCCTCCGTCACTTCCAGCTCCGTGGTCATGGACTTGCCTTCTTCCAGGGAGATCACCCCTTCGCGGCCCACTTTTTCCATGGCCTCGGCAATCATGCGGCCCACTTCCTCATCGTTGCCAGCGGAAATGGCCGCCACCTGGGCAATGGCTTTGGAGTCTTCTACTGGGCGGGCATGTTCAGCAATTTTGTCCACCAGGAACTTCACCGCCTTGTCAATGCCCCGCTTGAGGGCAATGGGGTTGGCGCCGGCGGCCACGTTCTTGAGCCCTTCTTTCACCATGGCGTGGGCCAAGACCGTAGCTGTAGTGGTGCCGTCGCCCGCAATGTCATTGGTCTTAGAGGCGGCCTGACGGATTAGAGAGACGCCAGTGTTTTCAATGTGGTCTTCCAGCTCAATCTCTTTGGCAATGGTTACCCCATCGTTAACAATCTGGGGTGCGCCAAATTTTTTCTCCAGCACCACGTTGCGCCCTTTGGGGCCAAGGGTAACAGCTACGGCTTCCGCCAAAATGTCCATGCCGTGTTCAAGAGCACGACGAGCTTCTTCGCTGAAAATAATCGTCTTAGCCATAGTCAACCTCTCACTGTCAGTAAACGAAGGGTAAAGTAGGGAAGCAAGCGAGAGTTAGCTAGCGGCACCTATTAGCCTACTTCCTGTATTTGCTGCCTCTTGCTCAAGAATAGAAAACTACTGGACAATGGCGAGGATATCCCGCTCAGCTAGCAGCACATACTCCTCGCTGCCTAGCTTCACCTCCGTGCCAGCGTACTTGGAGTAGAGTACCCTGTCCCCTACCTTCAGCTCCATTGGGATGAGCTTGCCCTCATCATTGCGTTTGCCGGGGCCAACAGCAACCACTTCCCCCACCTGCGGTTTCTCTTTGGCAGTGTCAGGCAAAAAGATCCCGCCTGCAGTTTTCTCGTCCTGCTGGGCAATTTTCACCAGCACCCGGTCGCCTAGGGGTTTCAGCGTAGAGACGTTTAGCGTTACTGCAGCCATACTAAGTGTCCTCCCTGATGCCTATAGCAGGAAGCCAAAGAGTGATAGAGGGAAACTTGCGTTCGCTGCGGTTTTAGCACTCTCGGCTCACGAGTGCTAGTTTATCAGTCGGCTTTCCAGCCTGGCAATAGCCCCTTTTGGCGGGATCCCTAGTTTTGGCAGGTACGGTTAGGTGCGGATCTCTCTACTTCTGGGCCTGTTGTGGGATCATGGCTTGAGGTGGGCTGAACAAGCTAGGTGCGGATCCCGTTGTTTCAGGTGGATGCCTTTACGGCGGTGCCTTTCAGGGGCAATCCAGCGGCGGTTTGCTTGCTGTCCCAGGAGCTGCCGCAGGAACTTTTGCAGGCAATTGCAGCAGAGAACAATCTCTCGGAAACCGCTTTTTTGCTGCCTCAGGGATCCCAGGAGGGCCTCCCTCACTACCGGCTGCGCTGGTTTACACCAACCACGGAAGTGGCTCTCTGCGGGCATGCCACCCTAGCCGCTGCTCATGTACTGCTGAGCGAGGTTCACCCAGAAGCGCAGGAGGTGACCTTCTCCACCCCCAGTGGCCAGGTGTCGGTGCGGCGGCAACGGGATCGTTTGGCGATGGACTTCCCCGCCCAAACTCCCCAGCCTTGGCTGGAAGCGCAAGACCAGGTGGCGGCGGCTTTGGGGATCCCCCCCTTGGAGCTGTACCGCGGCAGCATGGGGGTAGCGGTGCTGGCTTCGGCACAACAGATCCAACAGGTGCAGCCGGACTTGAACTGGGTTCAGGCGCTGCCTGTTTCCGGGTTGATCGTCACCGCCGCTGAAGAGAGGGGGGAGGGTTTCGTCTGTCGCGTTTTTGCCCCCCAGTTGGGGATCCCGGAGGATCCAGTAACCGGGTCTGCCCAGTGTCTGCTGGCGCCCTATTGGTCGGAGCGCCTAGGCCAAAGGGAGCTCAGGGTGCGGCAGCTCTCGGCGCGAGGAGGCGAGCTCTGGTGCTGCCATCGCGGCTCTCGGGTGGAGATTGTAGGGCAGGCAGTGCTGGTCATAGTGGGAGAGTTGCGGATCCCCTAGAAAAAACACCCCGGCTGGCTCCGGGGTGCGGGAGCGTGATAGCAGCAGTTGGGCTAGCCCAAAAGTTCTGCCGCCTGAATGAGCTCCACTTGCTTTTTCTTGAGCACCAGCAGAAGTTGGGTAATAGCTACCGCCGCCAGGAAGGCCACCAACCACTTCACCCGTTCTGGGTTCTGCAGCACCAGATCCCGCTCTGCTTGGCCAAAGCCACCTACGTTGGGGTTGTTGGTAACCGGATCCCCTTCTTTGACCGTATCGCCAATGTTGACCACCAACTCCGGCCCCGGCGGCACCACGAGGTGCTGGATCCCGTTTTCGGTCTCGAAGCTGAGCACCCGCGTGCCTGGCAACTCGTATTCGGGGGGCACTAGGGCAGCCAGCTCAGCTGGCAGGTCGCTAAGGTCGGATTCGAGGGTGGCAATGCTAGTCAGGCGACCAGTGGCAGGAGCGCGGAAGACATTGTTGTTGCTGAGGCTGCCATCGGGGTTGATCTGGCCACGACCGCGGTTGGCGCCAATGTAAACCCGATATTTCATAAAGGCCACCGAGGGATCCTCCTTCGGATCAGGGGCTACCACCGGGAAGACAATTTCCTGGTGCTGCTCACCGGGCAAGGGGCCCACCAGGAGGATGTTGGGCTTGGCGTCGCTGTAAGGGGTGATGTAGGTCTCAGCGGTTTCCTGCCGCTGCTCCTCTGTCATTTCCTCCTCCCTAGCCAGTCGGAAGCCCTCCGGCAGCACCACCACCGCGCCGACGTTCAGACCGCCTTTGCTGCCATCGGCGAGCACCTGCTGCTTGCTCAAGTCATAGGGGATCCCGACCTTGATGGTAAACACCTGGCCGGGGGTAACCGCCTGCGGCACTTCGGCCCGGATAGGCATGGTGTTCAGATGGCAGTTGGCGCAGACAATTTTCCCCGTTGCCTCGCGGGGGTTGTCGTAGGCCATCTGGGCATAGTACGGATAGGCTGCGGCCGGACGGGCTCCCATTCCCAGCAGCAGCAGCGCACACAAGGCCAAATAAAAAATTCTCCTCATAAGTTCAGCTCAAAAGTGCAATTCCAATCTGCAAAAGCTCCTTGGACCCTACCCTTAAAAGCCTAGGGGCGCCCTGGCCAAGACCAGCGCCACACCCTCTTCAGGCTTTCCCCCTCTTCCCCCTCAGCAATGGCGCCCCTTGGAAGGGCTGTCCTCCCGCCTTAGGTCTCACGGAAATCGGGGCCCTGCCAGGGGCTGAAGCGAATGTTGTCGCCCTCCACCGTGGCGCTAACTAGCTCCAGGGAGCGGGGAGCCGGCCCGCGAATGACCTTGCCATTGGCTGCGTACTGGGATCCGTGACAGGGGCACTTGAAGAGGTTTTCTCCTGCACTCCAGGGCACCACGCAGCCAAGGTGGGTGCAGACGGCATTGAGGCCGTAGTTGGCCACCGCCCCATTGTCAATCACGATGTAGGTGGGATCCCCCTTTAAGCCTTGGGCCAGCACCCGATCCGTAGCTGCGTGGGTAGCCAGCAGCTCGCTCACGCTAATTGGCTTGCCAAGGGCATCCTGGGCTATTACCCCCCCACTTGCTCCACCAGCGGAGGGAGGAATAAAGTACTTCACCACCGGGTAGAGGGTGCCCACCACCACCACCCCCACTGAGCCGCTGAGGAGGGCGTTGAGAAAAACCCGCCGGCTCATGGGCGGCGCTTCAAAGTTGCTAATTGCCTCGGTCATAATGGTCAGGAAAGCCTGAGAAGTTTTAATCTTCGTTGACAAGCGACACTATCCTAGCTGAGTCCCCTAGCCAATTTCATTAAGAAATGCAAAGCTAGGAGCAACCCAAGGCAAGAGGTTTGCTTGGGATCGTCAACCCCCTCCAGGCTGACTATGACGGGAGCTGACTTGCAAGCTTTGCTGCGGGAGAAGTGGGGCTGCTCCTACGACGTGCAACTGCGCCGCAGGGGGGACAGGGTGGTTCTGTTGGTGATGTGGCGCTACCTGGAGCAGCCCTCTTTCCCTTTGAGTGAAGCCGAGTATCTGGCTCGCCTGGAGTCGGTCATGGCCCATCTGCAGGCGTGGGGGGTATGGGAGACGGTGCAGCGAGAAATTGAAGCTACCCGACAGAAACCCCGCGTAGGCAAAGCGGTGGTCATTCCTTTGAATTTGCAAGGGGTGGGAGAGCGCGCCTCCGAGTGGCTACTGTAGTCCTCCTTGCCCCTAGAAAAATCCGCTGGCTATCCACCTTCCACCAGGCCGGCCTGCAGGGCCTGCAAAAACTGGCGGGCGGTGCGACCGGAAAAGCCATTTTGCTGTTGCGCCCAGAGGAGGGCTTGGCGGCGCAAGGTCTCTAAAGGTTGAGGGAGACCCAGCCGCTGCGCCAAGTGTTCTACTGTAGCCAGGTAGTCAGCTTGGCTAAAAGGGGTAAAGGTAAGGGTAAGGCCAAAGCGATCCCGCAGCGACAGCTTCTCCTGCACCGTATCCCAGGCGTGCACCTCTTGCTCTTGGGGAGGGGGGCGATCGCCAAAAAACTCGCGGATAAGATGGCGGCGGTTGCTGGTGGCATAGAGACGCACGTTGGGCGGCGGTGGGAGGAGATCCCCTTCCAGCAGCACTTTGAGCTGCTTAAACTCGGTCTCGTCGGCCTCAAAGGAGAGATCGTCCACAAAGAGAACAAAGGGCAGCGTCTGCTGTCCCAGCTCTGCCAAGATCTGCGGCAATTGAGCCAAATCTGCTCGTCGCAGCTCCAAAAGGCGCAGCCCCTGGGGGCCGTAGCGCCGCAACAACGCTTTCACGAGGGAAGACTTGCCGGTGCCCCGCGCCCCGTAAAGCAGCACATGCAGCGCCGGCTCTCCCCGCAGGAGGGCTTCGGTGTTAGCGGCCAACTGCCGTTTCTGCCGTTCGTAGCCGTAGATCTCCTCCCAGTCGGGCAGATCGGGAGTGGGGATCCCTTCTAGCCCTGCCGGCCCCCAGCGAAACGCCCAATAGCGACCATAGAGCCCCACTCCCCCTTGGCGGTAGTGGGCAATTAAGGCCTCCAGGCTCTGGCCCCAATCGGCAAAAGGGCGGGGATCCCAGCCAGAGCTGCTGGGGTTTTCATCCGGCCAGGGGATCCCCAAGCCCAGCGCCTGCATCTGCTCAGCAATGGTCTCCTGGCTATCGGCCAGGATCTGCAGGCAGCGGAGATCGTGGCGGGCCGCTTGCAAAAGGGGTGCCGGGATCCCTTGGGGTTGCAGCGCCGCCCGCGAGAAGGGGTTATCGGCCCAGCGGATTTCCTGGATTAGCCACTCCCGCCAGCTCAAGCCCTGCCGGGCCAAAAGCTCAAACCAGCGCCCGTAGGCTCTCCAGCAGGGCAGGGGATCCCCGCTCATCAACTGCTGGATGAGCTCCTGCCAGGCCAGGGCCAGGGGATGGGCGCAGATTTCCCGAAACACCAGCAGCTTAGCCGCCGCTTCCGCCGCTTCTTCTAAGGGAGTCATCGCTCTAGGTACGGCTCTTAGCATTGTCTACTCTCCCAGAGGGAGAGGGGCCGGCGTTGGGTTAGCGAGCATTGTCCCGCCGGCCTAGCTCATAGAGGCCACCGCCAACACAGGCAATAAGGCCCCAGGAGACGGCCCAGCTTTTGCCCAACGAGATCTCGGTGAAAGCCACCACCACCGCTGCTGCCAACAGGAAAGGGATGACGCTGAGCAAAGAGGCCAGAGCCCCACTGGGATCCCAGGACAACTGCTTTTCCCAACCCTCCTGCAGGCGGCGGTGCAATGGCGACAAACCCCACATCAACCCCAGGCTCCAGAGGGCTGTGGCCGCCCACAACGAAGGGCGGATCGCCTCCAGTCCCCCAAATTCAACCCCCATAGCCTCCATGGCCAGCTCCCAACCCTGCCTTTCTAGGCTAGCGGGATTGGGCCCAGTCGGTGGCAGTAATGGTGGTGCCAGGAAATTGAATGGGATTGCCCAAGCTCTGGATCTGGGCTTGGAGAGCGGGCAATAGCTGCAAGTCCAGCAGCGGCTCCCGCAGGATCTCCGCCGGGATCAGATCCCGCTCCAGGGCAAAGTGGGCCGTGTGACCCGCTGCCGTGCCAATGGCCCATTCCACAGGATGCACCCGGTAAGAGGCGCTGGCAATGCGGCTGGTGGCGATGTTCTTGCTGCCAGCTAGAAGATTGTCAATGCGCTGGGGGATCAGGGCCCGCAGCGGGATCTGGTAGGGGTAGGTAGGGGCTTGGGCATCTTGGTTGTGGCTGGGGGGCAGCGAAAAATCGGGCAGCAGGCACTCGTGAAAATCAATAGGGTACTGCCCCACCCCCACCGAATCGTAGAAGATGAAGGGGCGCCCGCGGTTTAGCTCCGATTCCCGCGTGGTGATATCCGACTCGTAGATGGTGAACCCCTCCGGGTAGGCAAGGCTGGGCCGACCGAGGATGCGCCGCGACTCGCGGATGTAGGGGTACTTGGAGAGACCACTGGCAGTTCCCATCGGGCTATTGGGCCCTTTGAGGTAGCGGTAGCGCAGGTAAAAGTCCTTTTGAAAGTCAGGATCCGCCTGCTGCAGGAGAAAATCCGTCCGCCCCGCCACCAACCAGTAGAAGAAGCCTTTAGCATGTTGCTCAGCCCGCCGCAGCGCCTCTACCCGCAAGCCCCCCATCCAGCCGCCGGGATCCAGTTGCCCTGAGGCTTGCAGTTGCTCGTGGGTGAGGATGAGGTTGATCTCCGGCCCGGTGATGCGCCAGTCGTTGCCCCAGGTCCAGTTCTGCAGGGATTGATCCCCCACCCGGATGGCCTCTTCCCCAAAGCCAAATACCTGTCCCCGGATGCGGCGGTAGGTGAAGACCAGAGCAAAGTTAAAGCGCGGCTGTTCAAAGCTGTAGTAGGGGCCGTGCAGCGGGTCGTTGTAGAACTCCGGCTTGATGGGCACCTGCGGCACAGCGGAGTGCTCGATAACAAAGGTGTAGGTAAACCCCTGGGTGCAGTAGGGATCCCTGTAGGGCTTGGAGCTGGGCTCCCAGCGGCTTTTCCCATCCGTGCCAAGGCGGTAGGGCACCCGCGCCAGGGGCAACAGCTCGCCGGTTTCGGTAGCATCGATAACTACCCAAGGTAGGGTTTTGCCCTGCCGCTGCGGCGGCGGCTCAAAGCGCAGGATCTCTTTGTCCCAGTCTGGGGTGGGCTCTAGGCGGTAAAAATCCAGCAAGTAGGTGGAGAGATCCCCCCGATTCTCCGGCTGGACGCCGGCGTGTTTGGGAATATTGCGGATGGCCTGCACACTGCGGATTTGGTAGTTCTCAATCTCCACGTCCTTGACCACCGTCTCGGTAAACAGCCGCAACTGCCCCGACTGCAGGTAGGGATCCAACATCTCTCGGATGACCTGGTGGCCCACCTGGGGCGAGAAGCAGAGCACACTCACCCAGCACTTGCCGGGATTGGGATCACCGCTGTACTTTTCCCGCACCCGGCGGCGAAACTCTCTATAGCCCTGGGGAAAGATCTCGTTTTCCCGCTGCAAGGGCCGCTCATCCAAAGCCGAGACCCCCTGGGCGCTCACCTGGCCGCCAATCCAGTCGGTTATTTCGGTCATGCACACCTGTCGCCCCAAGCGCAGGGCATCGTAGGCCGCCGCCACCCCCCCCAGCCCGCCCCCAGCGATGAGGATCTCGCAAGGGATGCGGGTCTCGGGCAGAGGCTGGGCCAGAGCCGCCCCGGCGCCCAAGATCCCGGCCCCCAGGACACCGCAGCCCCATCCCTTTAGGTTGAATGCCAGCTTCATCCCTGCCCCGTAACTCGGCCTGCCGGGACTTTCCGGCAACTTTTATCATGGGGGAAAGCGCTGCAACTGCTCATGCCGGATTCCACCTTCGTCATCACCACACCCATCTACTACGTCAACGCTGCCCCCCACATCGGCAGCGCCTACACCACCATGGCGGCGGATGCCATCGCCCGTTACCACCGCCTGCGGGGCAAGGATGTGCTGATGGTAACGGGAACTGACGAGCACGGCCAGAAGATCCAGCGCACCGCCGAAGAGCGCGGCCTTCCGCCGCAGCAGCACTGTGACGAGATTGCCGCCCAGTTTGTGGAGCTTTGGCGGTTGCTGGATATCCGCTACGACCGCTTTATCCGCACCACTGACCCTCGCCACAAAGCCATTGTGCGGGAGTTTTTTCAGCGGGTTTGGGATCGGGGAGATATCTTCGTTGGCCGCCAGCAGGGCTGGTACTGCGTTGCCTGCGAGGAGTTCAAGGACGAGTCAGAGCTCCTAGAAGGCGGGTTTTGCCCCCTTCACCCCAACAAGAAAGTGGAGTGGAAAGACGAAGAAAACTACTTTTTTCGCCTCTCTCGCTACCAGGAAAAACTGGAAGCCCTCTATGCGGAGCACCCGGAGTTCATTCAACCGGAAAGCCGCCGCAATGAGGTCATGAACTTTGTGAAGCAGGGCCTGCGGGACTTTTCCATCTCTCGCCCCAGCGTCTCCTGGGGGATCCCCTTCCCGGCGGATCCCAGCCAAACCCTTTACGTTTGGTTTGATGCCCTCATTAACTACATCAGCGCCGCCTTGGATCCTCACGACGAGCCCACCCTGGAGAACGCCCTGCGCCGCTACTGGCCTGCCGATGTGCATCTAGTAGGTAAGGACATCGTCCGTTTTCATGCCATCTACTGGCCGGCCATGCTCATGTCGGCAGGGCTGCCGCTGCCTAAGCAAATCTTTGGCCACGGCTTTCTCACCAAAGATGGCCTCAAGATGGGCAAAAGCCTCGGCAACACGCTGGATCCCTTTGAGCTGGTGCAGCGATACGGCGCTGATGCTGTGCGCTACTATTTCTTGACCGAAATTGAGCTGGGCAAGGATGGCGACTTTAGTGAGGGCCGCTTCATTGAGGTTCTCAACGCTGACCTCGCCAACGACCTGGGGAACCTGCTCAACCGCACCCTCAGTATGCTCAAAAAATACCAGCCCGACTACCGCATTCCCCAGGTGCAGATCGCAGCGGATCACCCCCTCAAAACCCTGGTCGAGCGCCTAGCCCCGGCGGTGGCCGACGCCTACGAGCGGTTAGATCCCAGCTCCGCTGCCCGCAAAGCCCTCAGCTTGGCCCAGGCCAGCAACAAATACCTCGACGAGCAGGCTCCCTGGACGCTGCACAAACAGGGGCAAAGCCAGCAGGTAGCGGAGATTCTCTATGCCGTCTTAGAAAGCGTGCGCTGGGTGGCAGTAGCCCTTTCCCCCATCATTCCTAACCTTAGCCTCAAGATCCTGCAGCAACTAGGGTTCTCCCTCACCGACATCACCCAACTGCGCTGGGATCCCGATGCCAGCTGGGGCCAGCTTCCCCCCGGTCAAGAACCCCAACCCCCCACGCCTGTTTTTCAGAAACTCCTCAGGAGTGCATGACATACTTCCGCTAACGCCTAGAGGGCAGGCTTCTTGCTGCCACGGAGGTGGTTCCTCCACGAGTAGACAGGGGATGCCCCACTCCGCAGCCAAGGCCTACCTATCCCATCTTCGCGGCGGTGTCTGTATTCGAACCCTGTCTAATACAGGGCAGGGCTTATTCACCCCCGCACCCCCCTCAGCTAAGAGTTGGTAGCCTTGGCCTGGGAAGGTTGGGCAGGAGTTGCCTTGTCGGCAAAAGGACGGCCACCCCCCACGGAGAAGGAAGACACCCGAGCCGAGTGCAAGCGAGGGTTGCCCCCACCGGCAGGGGGAGCCCCACTGGCAAGGGTCTGCCAGGCTGCCCGTACTCCCGCCCAAAAACTGCGAACATTGACTTGGGCACCCTGGGCCTGGGCACGGGCTCCTTCCAAGGAGCGGCTAACCTGTTTTACCACTTGACCCGCCCCTTTCACCCCTTCGTCAAGGCTGTCGGCAATCTCACTAACTTCCAGGCTAGTCAGGCGCAGAGCCTCTAGGGTGGGCGGCAACTCCCGTAGCAGCGTGTCGAAAAAGCGCTCCACACTCTGGGCCGCTCGACCCAGTTGAATAACGGCAGGCAGCAGGGTCAGGATTACCGCCAAAATGGCCACTGCCACCAAACCAACCGAGAGGCCAAGCCAAAAGACCGGATCGCTCATCCTGCTGTCTCCTCCCCATTTTGGGCTTCCAGATCATTTTCCTCCCCCCCGACGGGACGCGAGTTTTGGGCTTGGAGCAGCTCCTTCCGCTTCTGCAACATCGCCTCTTTCCCCACTGCCACCGCCTGCTGTAGCCGCAGCAGGGCCTCATCCAAACTGCGTTGAGCGGCGTCGAACAACTTTTCGGATTGATACTGCAGGCTGCTAGCTACATCTTCTGCCACTTCTGGCAGGGCCTCTGCCGATTTTTTCAACAGTCGCCGCGTCTCCCGTCCGCTGCGGGGGGCCAGGAGCAAGCCAATGACTGTGCCCACTGCCGTTCCCACCAACAGCCCGCCAATAAACGCGCCAGTCCGGTTTCTCCCCATGCCTTCCCAAGGTTGAAAATGGCCCCCCAACCAGGGTATCAAGATGTTGCCCTGCTCGGCCCCCAAAAAGGACCACCTGGTCCTGAATTGGCCGAGTCCTGGCTGGGCTGGGGGGCTAGAGTAGAAATGGTGCTGTTACCTAACCTATGGTCTCTTTGGAGCCCCAAGGTCTAGCAAAAGGGCCGATTAACCTGGCAGAGTACATTGACCACACGCTGCTGCTGCCCATGGTGACCCCGGAGGAAATTGAGGAGGGGTGCGAAATTGCCCTGCGCTACGGCTTCCCTACCTTTTGTGTGCCTCCCTGCTACGTGCGGCGGGTGGTTGAGCGGCTGCACGGGTCGCCAGTACGGGTGAGCACCGTGGTGGGGTTTCCCTTGGGGACCAACACAGCGGAGGTCAAACTCTACGAAGCTCAACTGGCTGTGGAGCAGGGCTGCCAGGAGCTGGATGTTCGCATTAACCTCGCCTGGCTTAAGGCGGGGGATCTGGATCGCCTCCACGCCGAGATTGCTGAGATTGTGGAGGAGACGGGGGTTTGCGTCAAAGCCATTTTGGAGACAGCCCAGCTTACTGACGAGGAAAAAAAGCTGGCTGCCGAGATCTGTATGGATGCGGGAGCTGCCTTTTTGATGACCTCCACTGGCTGGATGGGAGGGGCAACCTTGGCAGATGTGCAACTGCTGGCCCAGCTTAGCCGGGGTCGGGTGGGGGTAAAAGCTTCGGGCGGCATTCGCACGCTGGCCCAGGCGGAAGCAATGATTGCAGCAGGGGCTACTCGGATTGGCACCTCTTGGGGGTTAGAGCTGATGCAAGAGCTGCGGGCGAGGGAGGCTGGCAGAGCATGAGCGGGCGAACCTACCGGGTTACCGGCATCAATCTCAAAGGCATTCCCCTGGGGGAGTCGGATCGGGTGGTGACCATCCTCACTCGCGAGCAGGGATTGCTGCGGGCAGTAGCCAAGGGATCCCGCAAGCCGTCTTCCAAGTGGGGAGGGCGACTGGAGCCCTTTGTAGTTAACGACCTGCTGCTTGCCCGAGGACGGTGGTCGGCCCAAACGGATCCCTCCCAGCGCCTGCAGCGTATTGTTCAGGCAGAAACCCTGCAGAGTTTTCCCCGTCTAGGCCGCAGCTTGGCCCACCTCACGGCAGCCCAGTACCTGGCAGAGGTGGCTTTGCTCCTGGCCCTGCCAGATCAGGCTCAGGAAGAGCTGTTTGTGCTCTTAGTAGAACACTTGCAGCGCATTGAGCAGGCTCCTGCAGCAGAGGCGGTTTTGCCGCTCCTTGTCCATGGCCTCTATCACCTTTTGGCTGTGGGGGGGGTTGCCCCCTCGGTACAGGCCTGCTACTCCTGTGGGAGAGAGTTAGTGGGCGAGGTTTTCTTCTGTCCCCAGGGGGGCGGCCTGCTCTGCGATCCCTGCCGGATGGCACAGCGGCCCAACCCCCTTGCCGCCGTCTCCAGTTCTGTCCTGCAGGTCCTGGGATTCCTGCCTGGCCCCACCTTGCCCCCCTTGGCTAACAAAACGCCGCCTTTGACGGCTTGGCGGGGGGCAGAGCGCCTGTTGCGCCGAATTTTGGAGCAGCATGCGGAGCGAGAAATCCGGTCTGCCCGCCTGCTGGCTGGCTGCTCCCCTGCAGACGAGCAGGGATCCCCAGTTGCTCCAGCTTTTTCTGAGGCCAATCCCAAACAATTGGCGACCTCTTGAAAAAGTTGTGAAGGTATGTGTCAAGTTGGGCAAATGGCTGCAAAATAGAGCTTCAAGGTGGCTAGGCAGCCGCTTCTAGATGATACATTAAGTGCTAGAAAGTAAATTCCTTGTAAGGGCTTCTCAGCTTTGGCCGCGGTCAACCGCGAGGGTTTGCAGAGAAGACGGCAGCTAAAGGCAAGGGAAGCCAGTGCTTTTAAGAGCTGTTGCCAAGTAGGCCTTCTGCGTTCCTTGGCTGGAGGTGGGTTCTTGGGCCACAGTTTTCTAAG
The DNA here is from genome assembly GCF_047502705.1 of Synechococcus sp. H70.1. Classification (NCBI taxonomy): domain Bacteria; kingdom Bacillati; phylum Cyanobacteriota; class Cyanophyceae; order Synechococcales; family Synechococcaceae; genus Synechococcus; species Synechococcus sp. H70.1. The sequence goes on along the minus strand of NZ_JANSIV010000014.1, from coordinate 27,322 downwards.
CACGAGTTTGGCGGCGTTTCCGTAGGAAGGCCGAGTCGGTTACCAGGAAGCGAAATGTGCCTTGGCCACCTGCCCTTTAGCGGCAGGAGGAGCTCTTCTTAACTTCTCCAAGCATAGTGAGTACAGGAGTTGCAGCACCGTGGAAGCCCAGCGTAAAGAACGGATTCTCGTGGTTGATGATGAAGCTAGCATCCGCCGCATCTTGGAAACTCGCCTCTCGATGATTGGGTACGAGGTGGTTACCGCAGCCGACGGCGAGGAGGCGCTGCAGGTCTTCCGCAAGCAGAATCCTGACCTGGTGGTGCTGGATGTCATGATGCCAAAGCTGGATGGCTACGGGGTCTGCCAGGAGTTGCGCAAAGAATCCGACATCCCAATCATCATGCTTACAGCCTTGGGGGATGTGGCCGACCGCATTACTGGGTTGGAGCTGGGGGCGGATGACTACGTGGTCAAGCCCTTTTCCCCCAAGGAGCTGGAGGCCCGCATTCGCTCGGTGCTGCGGCGGGTGGCACGCTCTAGCCATGAGGGGATCCCCAGCTCCGGGATTATCCAGGTGGGGGATCTTTGCATTGACACCAACAAGCGCCAAGTCTACAAGCGGGGCGAGCGCATCCGCCTGACGGGAATGGAGTTTAGTTTACTGGAGCTATTGGTTAGCCGCTCTGGGGAGCCGTTTTCCCGCGCCGAGATCCTGCAAGAGGTATGGGGCTATACACCAGAGCGCCATGTGGATACACGGGTGGTGGACGTTCACATTTCGCGGCTACGGGCCAAGTTGGAGGATGACCCGAGCAATCCTGAGCTTATCCTAACAGCCCGCGGCACTGGCTACCTGTTTCAGCGCATTGTGCCAAAAGGCGAAAAAGGAGAGGGTTAGGAAGGGATCCCTGCCAATTTCTCCTCCAGCGCCCTTCGCATCTGCTGCAGGGGGCCAACCCAGTCGCCAGGGGCTTCTTGGCGGAATAGGCGCATCACACCAGGGTACCAGGGGCTATCCTGGCGGTGCAGCAACCAGCGCCAATCGGCCGCAAAGGGCAGTAGCACCCACACCGGCTTGCCCAGGGCTCCAGCTAAGTGAGCAACGGCGGTATCGACGCTAATTACTAGATCCAACTGGGCAACTGCCCTGGCAGTATCGACAAAGTTGCGGAAACGGGATCCCAGCTCCACCACCTGGTGCTGCTTTAGCAGGGGTTCCACCTGGCTTAGCTCTTCCCCCACCTGTAGGCTAACCCACTGCACCTGGGGCAGATCAAGGTGCTCAAGGAAGAGGTGGAGAGGACAGCTTTTTAACCTCCACACCCGGTTGAGGGCAGGGTCGCTGCGGCGGCCACTGGCCCACACCAAACCCACCTTCATCTCCTTTTGAGGAACTTTGGGCCATGCTTCTGGCCAGGCAGAGCCCTCTTGGGGACAGACCAGGTAGGGGAGACGGGCAGGGATTGTTTCTAGCGTGGTGCCCAGGCGGTGGGGCAGGCTGAGCAACGGCAGGTGCCAGTCAAAGGGAGGTAGGGGATCCGTATCCGAGATAACCTGTACCTGAGGAAAGGAGGCCCGCAGCAACTTGACTAGGGAGGGGGGGCAGCGGAAGTAGAGGGAGGCCTGCGGATGGGCCGCGGCCAGAAGGGGCAGGTAGCGCACAAACTGAAGGGTGTCCCCCAACCCTTGTTCGGCGTAAATGAGCAGAGTCTGCTGGCCCAAGGGGGATCCCGTCCACAAGGGCGAAGGGAAGCGCGGATAGGCTGCCCCCTGGCGCTGCAGCCGCCATTCGTACTCCCGCCATCCCTCCTCATAGCGGCCCAGGGTAAGCAGGGCCGTGCCCAGGTTGTAGTGGATCTCTGGCCAGTCAGGGGCCAGTTGCAAGCCCCGCCGGTAGGACTCAAGGGCGGCCTCGAGGCAGTTCTGTTCCTGCAGGACCGTGCCCAAGTTGTTGTGGGGCTGAGCATCCTTTGGCAGCAGGGGGATGGCCTGTCGGAGGCAGTCGGCGGCCTCCTCCAGGCGGTCTTGCAGGTGGAGGCAGTGGGCGAGGTTGACAAGGATCCGCCCCTCCTGGGGTAGGAAGGCAAGGGCTTGGCGAAACCAGCCTTCCGCTTCCTCCAGCTGGTTATCGAACATCAGAGCATTGCCCAGGGCGGCCAGAGCGTAGGGCTGGGGAGGTTGGGCTGCTGCAGCTTGGCGCAGCACCGCAATGGCCCGCTGCCGTTGCCCCAGCGCCAGCCAACAACTGCCCAGCCGGAACAGCAGTTGCCCATTGCCAGGGGCAAAGGCCAACCCCTCTTGGTAGGCGTGCACTGCCTCCTCCAGGTGGCCCAGCAGCATCCACGCATCACCCAACTCCTGCCAGGCAGGCACCCAGTCCTTCCGCAGGTGCACAGCCAGTTGCAAGGGGGTCAAGGCTTGACAGGGATCTCCCATCTGGAGGTAGAGAGACCCTAGCAGCGCTTGGGCGGCAGCCAGGTGCGGATGGGTGCGGGTGAGCTGTTGACAAAGGCGCAGTGCCGCCCCCAGATCCCCTGCTTGTCGGTAGCGCTCGGCTACAGCCAGCGCCGCCTCCGGCGAGGGGAAGGAGTGCCCTGCGGTCCGGCACCTAGCCGCCTGCCGATTGCCTTTCCCTTGACCAAAACCCTGGGGCACGGCGGTTTTTCCCTTGTGGGTCCTTTTTGCCCTGCCTGCGGCTTTGGGGCAGCAGCAGGGCACCTTCCTAACTTGTAGGTTAACAGGACGCTCCCAAAGCCCTAAGCTGGCCTTCGGCTAGCTGTGGGGCTTGCTTTTGAAGGGCCTAGTTGCGGCGAAAGAGGCTGTCTAGGTAAATGCGCGCAGCACGTCGATCCCCATCTCCGCTTTGGAGCAAGAACAACGAGAGGGCTGCCGTTACAACCCGGTCTTGGTCCCAGTCGGGATGACGAGAGAGGTAGTTTTTGAGGGTGTCATGGAGCTCCTTGGGGATTTCGCTCAAAATGCTGACGGTGGGAGAATCCATAGCCCAACCACCTACCTGGGATTAATACTCAAACAGTCGAAACAGAAAGATTCTAGGCCCTCGGCCAAAGCCCAGCTGGCCCAGGAAGAAAGCCCACCCGCTGACCCAGTCCTCTAACTGGGGCCCCTCAGGGATCGCTTTGGCCTCACAGGAAAGGGTGTAAAAGGGCTGGCCTGTCAGCTGCCTGCAAGCAGCTAGCCACTCCCTGGTCTCTCTCAAGCAGGAGAAGGACAAGGGGGACGCAATTGTCTCTGAGGAGAAGGGCTGGGGAAATCTCCCCCTCACCTCAGGTGGGGTTATTTTGCCCTCTGTCCTGGGGGGAATGTCAATCCTGGGCAAGAGTATCCAGGGGAACTTAAGCCCTCCCTTGGCCTTGATGGCATCGGAAAAAGCGACGCGATCCCGTTACGTTTCTCAGGGTGTAGTCACTTGAACCTTACTGGTGGCCACTTTTCCACAGAACCCTTCGAGGCGGCCTCCAGAGCGAAAGACCTTGTGGAAAACAGCCCGCCTACCTGTGGAAAGACTGGGGAAAACCTGTGGATTTTTGGGAAATCTCAGTTTTCTAAAAAATTTTCCTCGAGTCCTCTCCTAGGGCCACTCAACTCGATAGTGCAAAAACAGCTCTTGGGAACCGCGGCGGCACTCGAGCAGCTCCAGGCGCGGCGGGGATCCCTGCAGTTGCCAGCCCTCGATGCTAGCTGGGGCAGCGGGGTAGCCACTCAGTAGCAGCGGCGCCAGCGTCACCCACAGCTCATCCAAAGCTTGCGCCTGCAAAAACGCCCCCAAAAGCCGCCCCCCGCCCAATAGGCCTACCTGGTCGATCCCCCGCTGCCGCAGGCGAGCTAGGCGAGCAGTCAAATCCCAATCCGAGGCCACCCAGATCTCGGCAAAACCGGGCCTTCCCTGCCACCGGCGGGATCCCGCCGGCGTTGTCCATAGCCAGCGGGTAAGGGGCTGGCGAAAAAAGGGCAGCTCTTCCGGAATCTCGCCGCTGCTGGAACAAATAATTGTCAGGGGCTGGGGGGGGAGACCCCGCGCCATTCGGCTTTGGATAAGCTCCGGATCCCGCAGGCGGAGACTGGTGCCGTAAGCCCGCAGCGTGGCCGCCCCCATGATTAAAGCCTGTTGCCGAGCAGCTTGGGTTTCCAGATGCCGCTGGTCTTCAGAGCTAAGGAAGTGGGGCCTTTGCCCGCGGTGGGCAGCAAGCTTGCCATCGAGACTCTGGGCCAAGATGGCCACCAAGTGGGGACGAGGCGCTTTCAAAGGCAAATCTCTTGCAACCGACCAGGATAGACTTAGGGATAGCCAGTGCCCCAGCTCCAGCGTCGTTTGAAGGGATGCTAGGAACCCTCCAGTCCTCCACCATCCGCATCGAGGTTGAGGCCCGTTCCTCGACTCTGCAGCGCTGCCTCACGGAAGTGGAGCTGTTGCGGCAGTGGATCTGGCCACAACAACTGCAGGGATCCCTACCTGCCCAGCTACAACAGGGCAGCACCTTTGCCGTCCATTGGGGCCCTATCTCCATCCTGCACCAGGTGGAAACCCTGTTGCCCCGGCGGCTGCGGCTACTGATGTGGGGTGGTGCCGATGGCTACTGTGACTGGCTATGGGGGAATGGGTGGGTACAGTTGCGGGTAGAGGCCATCTCGCTCCTGCCCTTGGGCTTGGGCCAATTGCTGATGCTGCGGCAACTGCAGCAGTTTGCCCAAAGCCAAGAACGACGACCCTCCTAGGGACTTTTCGTAGCTTCTAGCAGCGCTAAACCTTGGCATGCTTCCGCAATCGCCCCAGCTAGGAACTGGTACGGGAATCCGCAGGCAGGCCCAGGCTGACCCTAGCCACAAAACTGGCTAAAAATAGCTACTAGTAGTGGTCACAAACGGACGGCCTTCACAGCTTGGCTTAAGTTGTGGAAAGGCCGCTGCCGGAAGTTGGGTCTTAGAGGTTGTTTCGCTCCTAAGCTGCTATGACCGCGATCACGGAAACTCCAACCCGGACTCTGCAGCAGTTGGCCTCAGTTACAACGCGGGTTCGCAAACCCTACCCCAACTATAAGGTGATTGTCCTGGACGACGACTTCAACACCTTCCAGCACGTTACTGAATGCTTGCTCAAGTACATCCCCGGCATGACTTTGCCCTTGGCGCGACAACTGACAATGCAGGTGGACAGGGAGGGCCAGGCAGTTGTCTGGGTCGGTCCGCAAGAGCAAGCAGAGCTCTACCATCAGCAGTTGCTGCGGGAAGGCCTGACGATGGCCCCGCTGGAACCAGCCTGAAGTACGAGCTGCTCGTAGCTGCGCTCAACAGCGGCCAATAGCTCTGCCTGACCCCAGCCAGCATACAGGCTACTGGCAATGGCTAGCCCGCCGGCTCCTACTCCCTCTTTGACATAGCCTTGCTCATAGGCTTGCAGGGAGGGGTAGCGGCTCTGAGCCAAGCTCAGTTGGGTGGCCAAGAGACAAACATTGCCCAACATCTCCGCCAGGCCTACCGTGTTGCCTGAGGGATCCTCTGCTACCCAGCGGGTGGTGCCCACCACCACGTTCTCTGGCGGCCAGAGGATCCCTTGCTCTTCTCCCCAGCGCCGCATGAGGGCCAGCACCGCTAGCATTTGCGTTCCTCCCGCCAGCAGCACCGGCCCCCGCTGGGCTGCTGCCATGGCCAGCCCAGCTACAAAGGGTTGCATGGGATCCCCTACGGCAGCCACTACCTCTGGCGCGGTCGCGGTGGAGGGGAGATTCTTCAAACCTCGCTGGGCCAAGGCTAGCTTCTGGGTGTGGTTACAGACCGGATGGCTGCTGTTGACCATGCCGTCTGCCTGCCAGCCTAGCCCCAGCAACACCGCCAGTGCCGTCGTGGTACCACCCGCCACGCATTCTCCGACGACGCAGTAGCTGGCTTCCAGTTGGGATCCCCGCTCATACCCCTCCCGCCACAAGGCTCTCACCTGTTCTAGGGACAACGCCTGGCCGGTGCTCAGGCAGCGGGCTGGCCCGCCAGAAGGCACTTTTTCTGCTCCTGGCAAAGGCTCCAGAAGGCCACAGTCGAACACGCCACAGGGGATCCCCAGCTCGCTTAAGACAGCCCGGCTGATGACCACCGGCGAGGGATAGCCCTCGGGCGAGGTAGGCAAGCGCTGAGAACGGCCGGTCAGCAGCACCTCCCCGTCCGCCAAGGCTGTGTAGCGCCGTAGGGAGGGCGTGGCGCCAGCAGCGGAAATACCTGGAATGAGAGCTGTTTCGGTAAACCCTAGGCAGGCCAGAAACAGAGGTCGGGATCCCTGTACCCGTTGGCACCACTGTTGGGCCAAAGCGGGCTGAGTGTAAGCCTCAATGCAGGGAGGCAGGAGCATAGCTGACAGGCTAAGATCTCGGGTCTTCATCTTCTAGTAAGTCACCTAAATCAATTCCCTCAGGACGGGATCCCGTCAGCACCGCCTGCATTCTCCAACGCCATCGGATAGGATAGGTATATCGAATGTCGTTTGTTGGGGGCAAGGGGAAAGCCATGAGCTTTTTCGACTCGGAGATTGTCCAGGAAGAGGCAAGGCAACTGTTTCAGGATTTCCAAAACCTGATGCGACTGGGTGAGCGCTACGGTCAATTTGACCGGGAAGGCAAAAAAATCTTTATTCAGCACATGGAAGAATTGCTGGAGCGTCAGCGCATTTTCATGAAGAGGCTGGAGCTCTCCGACGATTTTATGGCCCAACTGACTATTAAGCAATTGCAAACTCAACTGGGGATGTTTGGGCTTTCTCTGAGCCAAATGTTTGACCAAATGCAGCAGACCCTAGAGCGCATGAAAGCTGAGGCTGACGCTGAGCACTAACTCTCACAGTAACCCCCAAGGGAAAAGGCTCATGTCCTCCTCCCGCCAGACTCGCAACCAAAAATTGATCCTGGAAGTGCTGGAGCAGAGCGAACGGCCCCTAGCGGCTCAGGAGATTTTCCTGAAGCTGCGCAACGCCAACCACACGGTAGGCTTAGCCACTGTCTACCGGGTTTTGGAGGCCCTCCGCAATGAGGGCAGGGTCCAGGCCGTCCACCTGGGGGATCAGCAAACCTACTACCAGGTGCTGCCCAGCAACGGCCACAGTCGCCATCACCTGATCTGCACCGAATGTCGGCGGGTGGTGCCTTTGCCAGATTGTCCGGTGGGGGATCTGGAGGAGCAGCTGGCCAGCCGCTACCAATTTGTAATCGAGTACCATGTGCTTGACTTCTACGGCGTCTGCGCCGAATGCCGTGGAGGAAGCAGGCCCAACCCTAATTGCCAGTCATCCTATTGCCTTGAGGCCAAGCCACAATGATGAACTATCTCTGGACAGTGTTGATTGGGTTGGCAGGCGCCTTGATTGCCGTCAAGCTAAGGCTGCCAGCCGGGGCTTTAGTAGGCTCGATGGTGGCAGTAGGCTTGGTCAATGTTTGGGGGGCAATCCCGATTCCCACTCCCCCCTCTGGGATCCGCTTTGTCATGCAGGTGGTCCTGGGTATTCTCCTAGGCAGCAAGCTCACCGCTGAGACATTCCTGGCCCTCAAGGATCTGTGGCGGCCAGCCCTGCTGTGTACGGTGATTGCGGTGAGTACTGGCGTTCTCTCAGGGTTTTTGATCTCTCGCTGGTTGGGGATCGAGCGCCTGACTGCCATCTTGGGTACGGCCCCAGGGGGCATCTCCGATATGAGCTTGATCGCCCTGGACATGGGAGCCCAAACTAGCACAGTGGTGGTTATGCATCTGGCCCGCCTGATCAGCGTCATTGTGGTCGTCCCCTGGGTGGTGCGGCTGCTGATCCAGCCGGGCACGAGCTAGAGAAGTTTGCCGCGAGGGGGAGTGGGTTAGACTAGGTGTCGATACAGAACTTAACAACTGCACTGCCATCTTGGAACTTTTCCACTCTCTATCCCTCGGCCATGCCTTTGGGGCGGCACCTCCCAAGAGCTCAGCTGGCTCTGCGGAGGAGGGTTTCCTAGGCAATGTTCCCTCGGGTCAAGCCGAGTGGTGGCCGCTGCGGTTGCAGTGGCAGGGGGAAGCCGACCCCCTTCACCCTGAGCTGATGCAGGTGGATCCCGTGTTGCGGCTGTTGCTGCTGGGGGATGGCTTGACCACTCGCAATCTGGCCACTCTAACCCTGGAACCCATTCAGGCCCAGCTGTTGGATACAGCCCAGGTCGAGCTGCTGGCCGAGCAAAGCACCGTCCCCAAGTCCATGCCTCAACTGGCTAAGGATCTGGCGCGGCTGGGATCCCCCTTGATGCGGCGGCGGGTTTGTCTGTGGGGGGCGGCCTCGCAACGGCCTTTGCTGTATGCCACCTCTTGGTGGAATCCTGCCCATCTGGCCCAGTACTTGCCCCATCCTGATCTGCCCATTGGTCAAAACCTAATCCAAGAAAAACTGGAGACCTTTCGCGAGTTGGGGCGGCTCTACTACGGCGAAGCCGAGCCCATTGCCCGGCTTCTCAACTGCCCCGGCCCTTTTTGGGCTAGGCACTATCTCCTGTTACACCGGGGCCAGCCTTTGACGGTCATTTACGAGGTCTTTTCCTCCCGCCTAGGGGCCAAAGTCCTGCCTGGCTAGACGCCGGCGTTCTTTGCTGCCGTTGGCCGATGGCAGGCGAGTTGGGGTGGCCGAGAAACTCGTTTTGCTGGCCACATCCAAACCTTGGGCCGGGCTGAGGACCCAAACTTGCCAAACAGAGAGCAGCCCCCCTCCAGCCGGCACTCAAGAGAGCAAGCCAAGCAGTAGAGGTCACAGCCGGCTGCGGCAAGGGGGAGGGCTGGGATCTGGCTGTTGCTGAGGGACGTGGTATCTCACTGGGCCAATTGCCGCAACCCTTCGGGGAAGTCGGCAGGCAGACGGCACCCGCCGGCGGCAAGCGGCTTTGATCTCCTCTAGGCTGGCTTGGGGAGAAAGCCCTGGTAGTAGGTGGGGAAACAGGCGGAGGGGCCAGGGGAGACTCGGTAGAGAACCAGGGATCCCTCGCCAGCATATCCTGCCCGTTTTGGGAAAGCTGTTGGATAGGCTTTCCAGGAATCCCATTGATTCTGTCTCCCAGAACAAATTTCTGACCCCGAGGGGATCCCTGTCCTAGAGCTACTATGGAGCTGAGCAAACGGGGTGCTTGAGCGAGGAGAGATGGCTTCAGAGCGTCCAGTTTGGCGGCAGCGGTATCAACTCGAGCGGCGGCTGAGCAAGCGTAGCGGTAGACACACCTACCTAGCGCGGGATCTCCTCACCTCAGAACCGGTTGTCATCAAGCTAATCCTATTCGGGCCGGATTTCAACTGGGCCGACCTGAAGCTGTTTGAGCGAGAAGCCCAGATCCTGCAAACTCTCTCCCACCCGGCCATTCCCCAGTACCGCGATTGCTTTGAAATTGCCCTGAAAGGGGGGCGCGGCCTGGCGCTGGTTCAAAGCTACATCGATGCCCCCTCGTTGCAGGAGTGGATAGAGCGAGGGCGACGTTTTGCCGAGCCAGAAGTGCGCGACTTGGCGCAAAAGCTGCTGCGCATCCTCATCTACCTCCACGAGCTCCATCCGCCGGTTATCCACCGAGATCTCAAGCCCAGCAACATTCTGTTGGCAGCCGACGGGCAGGTGTACCTGGTGGATTTTGGCTCGGTGCAGGCGGCTGCGCCGCGGGAGCAGGGATCCTACACCGTGGTGGGGAGCTACGGCTACATGCCCCTAGAGCAATTTGGCGGCAGAACTGTGCCTGCCTCCGATCTCTACAGCCTAGGCGCCACGCTGATTCACCTGCTGACAGGCCAGCATCCGGCGGACTTGCCGCAGGTGGGATCCCGGATTGGGTTCGAGCAAGCGGTGCAACTGAGCCCGGCCTTTCGCGACTGGCTGCGCTGGCTGACAGAGCCCTTAGTGGCGGATCGCCCCACTTCCGCCCGGCAGGCCCTGGCGGCACTGGAGCAGTTGGATCGCCACCCCCTGCCGGTTCCTTCAACAGCAGCCGCGGTTCCCCGCCGAAAGCCGGCAGGCAGCCGGATTCAACTGTACAAGTCCGAGCAGATCTTTCTGGTAGTGATCCCGGCCCAACGATCCGGTGCCTTGGCTTCGTTGCCTTTCGCCATTACTTGGAACTCCTTCATGGCCTTTTTCACGATCATGTCGGTTTGGTATGCTCCTTTTCCGGGCAATCTGATGGTTGGCCTGTTCACGCTGCCCTTCTGGATGGTGGGGTTGGCAGTGATGCGCGGGATCCTCTACGGGTTATTCGGCAAGGCCTACCTGCATATTGACAAAGAACGGATCAGCTTAGCCCACGAGCTGTTTGGCCTACGTTTTCATCCAGTTCCCCCTAGTTTACGACGGGATATTGACCGGCTGGAGTTGATCCCGCGCCATACCAAACGGGATTCCGATGGGGATCGCGGGGAGGTGAGCCCACGGTTGAACATCTGGGCGGGCATCCGCAAGTACGAGCTAACGGGTCTGCAGGAGCCAGAGCTGGAATGGCTGGCCTCGGAGCTGAGCCGTTGGCTCAAGATCCCGATTGAGCGGCGGGAAGGGCAGTCCTCAATCTAGGTAAGCGCTCAGCTCCTCCTCCAAGGTGGGCAACTCCACCTCTCCCCGCTCCAGCTCCTCCAGATCTTGCAGTTGTCTACGCAGGCGGGCAATCCGCTCCCGTAGATACTCTTTGATGCCCTTAGCCCCCAGGCTAAGGCAACTGCGGCAGATCTCGCCATAGATTTGGCCGCGGTCGTTGTAGACCACCGCCAGCAGCACCTGCTGCCCCTTTTTCTGGATCGGGGTGGCCCATCCGCCGCAGATAATGCAGGGCACGCGGCCATTGCCCGCGTAAATGCTGCGTTCCCAGACAACTCTCACGCTCGGCCTCACTGCAACTGTTGCCCACCAGCATAAGAACCCAGGGGGATCCCTTGCCACCCCAAACCCCAGAGCACTGGCCACCTCCCCTCTCCCTCAGGGAGAGGGGCTGGAGGTGGGGGTGGCTAAGCGTTGGGCTGGCTGGGCCGGGAGCGGTCAATGGTGCGGTAGGTGAGGCTGGCTGCTACCTCTAGAGCCTTGGCAGCGTCGCGGAAATAAAACCCCAACTCCTCATCCCTCTCAGTGCGGTTGGGCTTGTTGAGCTTGGCCTTGAACTGCACATTGCAATACATGGCCAACCCCACCAAAACCTCCGACAAACCATGCTGGTTAATGAGCCGTTCCAGATCTGTAAGCAGACTTTTGATCAGGGCATCAGCTACCGGTTCTGGCAAACTCTCCAGATCGTGCATGGGGGTTCCTCGGCAAACAAGAAGACTTGGGATCCCGGCTTTCCTAACTCCTAATCTTCCCGCATCTTTTGGGGAATGCCCAACTCTGTTGCTAGCACTTTGGCGTTTTCCCTATCCCCGAGGGCAGGCGCTCCGCGCTGCCAGTGGCAGAAACCCCTGGGCCGGCACCCCATAGGGGTTGAAACTGACCCCTCTTCGAGGGGGTGGAGCTCATTTGTTATGATGGCAGAGGCCGCCCTAAGAGAGGGGGCTAGAAAGGTCATGGGGGACAGTCCTGTTGGTCAAGTGGTCTCTGGAGGGCAGCATTGGAAAACAATAGTATCCTACGTCAGCTCTTACTGATGGGTGTTGGCACCACGACTTTGTTGGCAGAGCAGTTAAAGAAAGCTGCCGATGAGCTGGTGCAAAAAGGGCAGCTTAGCTCAGAAGAGGCATCCAATCTCCTCAACAGCCTGCTCAACCAGGTAAAAACTGAACAGAGCAACTTGGAATCCTACGTGCAGCGGCAGGTGCGCAACGTTTTGCAGGATTTGGGCGTGCCTCGCCAGTCGGAAATGGATGAGCTGCGCGGGCGGCTGGATCGCCTGGAGCGACAGGTGCGCAACTTGGAGAACCAAGTTTACCGCCGCTTTTAGCCCATCTCTGGACGGAGGGTGAAGTTTCGCCAGGGGTTTGCATGGCAAGCGAAGTTTTAAGTATTACAGGTCGAGGGATCCCACTGGTAGGCAATGACATTGACACGGACCGGATTATCCCAGCCCGCTTCCTAAGATGCGTTACCTTTGAGGGCTTGGGCCAACACGTGTTTGCCGACGACCGCGCCCAAGCTGCCGGCCAGCACCCCTTTGACCTGCCTCAGTACCAGGGGGCAGAGATCTTGCTGGTCAACGCTAACTTTGGCTGTGGCTCCAGCCGGGAACATGCCCCCCAGGCCCTGGCCAAGTGGGGGATCCGCGCCCTCATTGGCGAAAGCTTTGCCGAGATCTTTTTCGGCAACTGTCTAAGTTTGGGGATCCCCTGTGTAACAGCACCTGCGAGCGTAATCCACACTCTCCAGGAGGCAGTGGTCAGAAACCCGCAGCTCCAGTTAACGCTGGATCTGCTCAACAAACAGGTGCGTTGGGAGGACAAGGCCGCTGCTGTTGAAATCCCGCAGGGGGCCTGGCAGATGCTGGTGCAGGGGACGTGGGATGCCACCGGACAGTTGCTGGCCGCCCGGGATCGGATTCAAGAGGTGGCTGCTTCTTTGCCCTATCTGCGATGGCAGCGGGTCAAGTGAGCAGGTTTCTTCCCCCTGCTACTCACCTGTGGCTGGGCAGCGCCGACCCCAACTTTCTGGATCTGGCAAGGCGGGAAATTGCGGCGGCGGATCCCGAGGCCGTCCTTCAGCCCTTGCCGGAGGCACCTGGCCTTGTGTGGGTGTGCAGTCAGCGTTCCTTTGCCGACCTTGCCCAGGCCTGGCAGGCCAACCCCCCTATTTTTTTGCGCCACATCTGCCCCATCCAGCGGGAGTTTCAGCTGGACGAGGGATCCCTAGCGCAACTCTGTCTAGACGAAGAGCTGTTGGCGGCCATCGACCCTGCCCTCAGCTTTTCTGTGCAGACGCGCCTATTTGGCAAGCTCAACGTCAAGCCCTTTCAGGTCAACGCCGCCCTAGCAGCCCAGGTGGCGGCAGCAGTGGGGGCGCCGCTGCAGGTCAGGGATCCCCAACAGGTGATCTCGGTGGTGATCCTGGCCAACCCGACAGGGATCCGAGCTTGGCTGGGCCTGTCGCGGGCAGCGCAAAACCTCTCCACGTGGGCCGGCGGCATTCACCGCTTCCGCCGCGATCCCTGTCAGATTAGCCGCTCTGAGTTCAAGTTGCTAGAAGCCATCCAGGTGTTTCGCATCCCTTTGCACCCAGGAGGGCAGGCCCTAGATCTGGGGGCAGCGCCGGGGGGCTGGTCGCGCATTTTGCGCCTGCATGGCCAGCAGGTGACGGCCGTGGATCCGGCAGAGCTGGACAAGCGTCTCCGCTCCGATGCCGGCATTTGTCACCACCGCCTCAGCGCCCAAGCCTATCTGGCTCGCTGCGCGGGGCGGTTTCACCTCATTCTCAACGACATGCGCATGGATGGCCGCGCCTCTGCCCATTTGATGGTGGCTTTTGCCCCTTATCTGGAGCCGCAGGGGGCAGCCGTGATGACCCTAAAACTCCCCCGCCGCTCCCGCCTGCGGGTGCTGCAGCAAACGCTGGACATTTTGGGCAAGGCTTTTTCCGTGGTGAGAGCCCGCCACCTGTTCCACAACCGCAGCGAGGTTACCCTCTACCTGCAAAAAGAGATCCCCGCCCCTTACTCTTCCACCACCTGAATTTCTCGGCGCAGCACCTTCTCGCGAATGGACTCCAGCAAGTTCATCTCTTCCGGGGAGATTTTGCCATCGGCCCGGATGGCGGCGATGATTTGATCCACCTCGCTGCGGGTTAGCTTCTTATCTTCCAGAGCCCGCTCCACCAGCACTTGCAGTTGGGAAAACTCCATAAGACCACTGCTCCTCTGGGCTTAACCGGTCTTCTCACCTCATCCAGGCTATCTGCGCCCATTCCGATCCCTAGCAGGCGCAAGATTCTCTTCAGGTCGGGTATCCTAAAGAAAATGTAAAACCCCAGGAGAGAACGACGGTATGGCTGGCCCAAATCTCAAGAGCCCTGAGCACGACTGCGCCACTCTTTGCCGAGATGGCTGCGTTTTAGGCGAGGCCTGCCCCCACCGAGAAGCAGCCCTTCAGGCGGTGGCCTTCATCATGAACACAGACTGGGAAACCCTGATGCGGCTTGCCGAGTCCAGGAACTTACCCAAGAATTCCCCTTAGGAGGAGAGGGATCCCTTGCAGTTTTTGAAGCCCTACCCCCTGGGTGGCTAGCTGGCAGTCTAGCCAGGAGAAAAAGGGATCCCTGCCCAGAATCCGGAGGCTGTGAGCCATACTAAACGTGGTGGGATCCCTAGGTCCTATGGTTTGGCCCTGGATTGTTCTTGGGTTGGTTCTCATTGCCTCCGAGCTGTTTTTGCCGGGGCTGGTAGCTGGCCCAGTGGGTTTGGCTGCTCTAGGCGCTGCTCTTTTGGCCCATTGGGGTTGGCCAGTTTGGGCCCAGTTCTTGGCTTGGATTGGGCTCTCCCTTGGGCTAATCATTCTCAGCCGGCGTCTGCTGCCCTCTCCTTCAACGCAGTTGGAAGATCTCCTGAAGGAATCGCGAGAAGCGCGGGCAGTTACGGCCATTCCGCCGGGTGAGCGGGGTCGGGTCTCCTATCTCGGCTCCATCTGGAATGCCAAGTGCAGTATCCCTAACTTAGCCATCCAACCTGGTCAAGAGCTTTACGTGATCGAGCGCGAGGGCAATACCCTTATTGTAGTGCCAGCCCAGATGCTTGAGTCTTGAGTGCCCTTTGCAGCTCTACAGCTCTTCGTAAATCCAGCTTTGGGTGGCAGGCGTCCAGTTCACCAGCTCGGATTCTTGAAACCAAAGGGCAATCTCCCGCTGGGCAGTTTCCGGCCCGTCAGAACCGTGGACAAGGTTGCGGCCAATATCAATGCCAAAATCGCCGCGGATGGTGCCCGGCTCGGCTTCCAGGGGGTTGGTTTTGCCAATTAGCTTGCGAGCGGCAGCAATCACTCCTTTGCCCTGCCAGACCATGGCCACCACTGGCCCTGAGGTAATAAACTTTACCAGGCCGGGGAAGAAAGGGCGTTCCTTGTGTTCAGCGTAGTGGGCTTCTGCCAGCTCTCGGCTTACCTGCACCAGCTTTAGGCCCACCAATTGGTAGCCCCGGCTTTCCAGGCGCTGGATAATGGTGCCCACCAGACCCCGCTGCACGCCGTCTGGCTTGATGGCGATAAAAGTGCGCTCCATGGGATCTCCCCTTGTTTGAGTTGATCTTCACCGTTATCCTTGTACCGGATTGGGGATCCCCAGTGCAACGGTGTCTAGGAGCTCACCACCGCCAACGTCAGGAATATAGACCCCACTATCGCAATCATCCAGCCGGCGCTGCGGATGAAGCCAGGGATCCTCTCTGCCCAGGTTTCAGCTGCCCAGAGGGCAAGGAGCGCTACCCCATATTGCACGGTGCTCAACCCCAGTAAGTAGCCCAGCCAGGGCATGGGTTCGGCGCCGAGGATGGCTTCGGCATAGGCATAGCCATGGAATAGCCCAGCCAGGGACCCCCACAGCAGCAAGAGCCAACTGGGGAGCTGCCGCGATTGAACCAGCAGTAGGCCAAAGAGAACTATGGAGCAGGCAATCGCCAACTCCGTCAGCCCCAAGGGATCCCAGCCGGCCAGGTGGATCCCGGTGCCCAGTAGACTGGCCAGCACACAGCCCAAAGGGATCCCGTAGCGCCAGGGCTGCCCCGCTGCAATGAGACCCATGGCCACCACAAAGGCCAGGTGATCTAAGCCAATAACAGGGTGAGCCAGCCCCGAGAGAAATCCTTCCCATCCTGTGGCCGGCAATCTCCCGCCCAAAACGTGGTGAGCAAGAGCCGGCCCAGAGGCCAGCCAGGCGATCCCTGCTCCCAGGCCAACGGCCCAGTTGCGGCCCACTGGAGCAGGCAAGGCCAAAGGTCGCCGCCACTGCCAAAACATGCTTTTTGCTACCTCACAATTAATTGCACGTACGCAAAGGGTCTAAGCTTGCTGTACCGGCAGCTAGGTCAAGTTCAAAGGTGCTCGCTGTACCCTTGTAGATTCTCCGGCTCAAATTGGCGCAAAATCCGCGTCGCCTCGCGAAGGCGGGTTTCGCTTGCTTCCTCCACAATGAGCACGTACTTGCCTGCATTGAGGCGGTTGCGGTAGGCCAGGGCATCGCCAGAGCCACTGGTTAGACCCACTCCTCCCCCCACAAAAAAGCTGCCCATGGCCCCGCCCAGGGCACCCAATAGGCCGCCAATGAGGTGGTTGCCCAGGGATCCCGCCCAAGCAAAGGTATCCAGGCCGCTGAGGAGGCTGAACCCCACTCCCGCCAAGAAGCCAAAGGGCACCAGCCAAATGGCTAGGCGCTGCATCTGCCGGCGGGCTGCTTGGGCCGGATCGATGAGCCCAAACTCATCTGCCGTTTTGTAGCCTCGCCCCAGGAGGTGCAGCCGCTCCACGGGAAAGCCCGCTTGTTCCAGGGCGCTGTAGGCCGCTTCGGCAGCCATGCGATCCGGCAGGACGGCAATGAGATAACTCATAGGAAGAGCTGCGCTTGTTATCAGCCAACTCCATTGTCTCCTGAGTTTGGGTAGGGATCCCTATGACACCGGCTTGCCCCACCGAGGCCCAATCCATCAGCCTCTACCAGCGCTTCTATGAAGTTGTGCGGCGGATCCCGCCGGGGCGAGTGGCCACCTATGGGCAGGTGGCGCGGCTGGCCGGCTATCCGGGGTATGCTCGCCAGGTGGGCTATGCCCTGTTTCGCCTGCAAGGCCAAAAGACCGACATCCCCTGGCACCGGGTGATCAACGCCCAAGGGCGCATCTCCTACTCCCCCTTTCGCCTTGGCTACGACGACCTGCAAAAAGTCTTGCTCCAAGCCGAAGGGATCCCCTTCGACGCCGAGGGCCGGGTGGACCTGCACCAGTTTGGCTGGGATCCCAGCCAAGCTTAACCTGGGCTTGACCTAACCTTAAACAAACCATAGCAAAACCTCCCGCCCAGCCCTGGTAACGTGAACGCGAGGGCGTCTTGTGGACGGAGTGTAGGGATGGTCATGAAACCAGCTTGTTGCACGCGAGGGTCTGCCCCTGCCAAGGGAGGGTTCCCGGCTTGGCTGAACCCTCTGGCCAAGTCCCTTGGGGCTGGGCTGTGCTGCTTGGCGCTGGGTCTGGCTAACGCCTGCGGTACCACCGACGGCAGCTCAGTTCCTCCAGCCGGGGGAGGAGCGGGGTTTATTGCCTCGGATCCCAACGTCACCCTCTCCCCCCAGCCGCCTGTCTTCACGCTGCAGATTTTGCACGCCAGCGACTTAGAAGCTTCCATCGCTGCCGTTCAGGATGCACCCCGCTTCTCGGCGGTGGTGAATGCGCTGCGGCCCCAATTTCCCAACACCGTGATCCTCTCTAGTGGCGACAACTACATTCCCAGCCCCTTCTACAACGCCAGCGCCGATCCCTCGCTGCGGGCTCGCTACGACCGCACGCCTGGCAAGGCTGATATCGAGATCCTCAATGCCATTGGCTTTCAGGCCTCTGCTCTTGGCAACCACGAGTTTGACCAGGGTACCCGGCAACTCCGCGACCTCCTGCGGCCTGACCCTAGCCGCGGCTATGCGGGCGCCCGCTTTCCCTACCTAAGCGCCAACCTCAGCTTTAGCGGCACCGGCGAATTAAGCAGCACTGATCTAGCTCCCGATGGGCAAGAGGCCAGTTCCATTCCGGGCAAGATTGCCAAAACCGCTGTGATTACTGTAGGGGGACAGCGAATTGGCCTAGTGGGAGCCACCACCACGCGCCTAGCTGCCATTTCCAGTCCTGGCCCTGAAGTAAGGGTGGAAGGCAGAGTAGATGACAGTGACCAGGTCAGCGCCGCCTTGATTCAAAATTTCGTTAACCAGCTTACTGCCCAGGGCATTAACAAGATCATCCTCCTGGCCCACCTGCAGCAGCTCCAAAACGAGGTGGCCCTGGCCAGCCAGTTGCGGGATGTGGACGTCATCATTGCAGGGGGCTCCCATCGGGTGATTGCCAAGCCCACCGACCGCCTGCGCCCTGGGGATGTGCGCACGGGCGACTACCCCATTCTGCGCTCCTCCGCCAGTGGCCAGCCGGTGGCGGTGGTCAACACCGGCGCCAACTACCGCTACGTGGGCCGCTTGGTGGTTGGCTTCGACGCCAACGGGGTGATTGCCCGCATTGATCCGGTAAGCGGCGCCTATGCCACCGACGAGCAAGGGGTAGCAGCCGTAGGCGGCACTCCCAACCCTGAGGTGGTGCGGGTGGCCAACGAGATCGGCAACATCATCCGCACCAAGGATGGACGCATCTTTGGCTCCACAACGCAGTTCCTCAACGGCCTGCGGGCCGAGGTACGCACCGAGGAAACCAACCTGGGCAACCTCACGGCTGATGCCAACTTGGCCTACGCCAGAACGGTTGACCCCACCACGGTCATCTCTCTAAAAAACGGCGGCGGCATTCGCGCTCCCATCGGAGCTACCACCGGTGGCGGCGGCGGCGAGCCGGTGCGGCGGATCCCTCCGCTGGCCAACCCCGATGCCGGCAAGCAGGCAGGCCAAATTTCGCAACTGGATATCGAAACCGCTCTGGCCTTTAACAACGGCCTGTCGCTGGTAACCGTCACCGCTGAGGAGCTGAAGCAATTGATAGAACATGGAGTGGCCCAAACCCAGCCAGGGGCTACACCAGGCCGCTTCCCGCAGATTGGCGGCTTTGCCTTCAGCTTTGATCCCTCGCGGCCACCGGGATCCCGCGTAGTTTCTTTGCGGGTGGATACCCCCAGGGGCCCTGATGTAGTGGTGCGCAACGGCCAGCTGCAAGGGGATCCCCGCCGTACCTTCCGCCTGGTGACGCTGGACTTCTTGGCCAACGGTGGGGATGACTACCCCTTCCCGCGCCTGTCTAACCCCAACCGGGTGAACTTGGCCCCCAGTTCCGGCCTCACCTTCGATACTCCCGGCAGCGAACAGGATGCTCTAGCTCGCTACCTGCGGCAGATCGGGGTGTTTACCCAAGCCGACACACCGGCTGCCCAGGATACCCGCATCCAGAACCTCTCGGTGCGCCAGGACACAGTGCTGCAAGGTCTGTAGTTTGAGCCGTTGTCCAGCCAGTTGCCCCTCTCCTTCGTGGGGGAGGGGTGTTGGCTTGGGAGAAGGACTCTTCCGGTTGTCGGAAAGACTTGATGCCTACCACCTTGTTGACAGATTTTGGGCAAGGATTGGAACTACACTACTAGCGAGAGAAATTGACATTTTTTGTATGACGCTGGAAACGTTTTTCACGCAGCTCAACACCAACGGCCCAACGATTGCCATCTTGCTCTTTGCCGCCCCCTGGTTGGTTTGGGTTCTCTGCCACTGGATCCCGGGGCAGTGGGAAGAGCCTTTTTTGCTTAGCTTAAACCTTGGCCTAGCAGCGGTAAGCCTCGTCCTCTGGGCTGGCTACCTGGCCTACGCCACCAACACAGCTGGCTGGCAGGCAGTGGTCAAGCAGGCGGATATGTTCCTGTTGCTGGTGCCTCCCTACTATTTTCTCGCCTCCATCTGGGTGGCCCGCCAGCGCATGCCGCTCTCGCGGGTGCCGGCTTTCCGCACTCTGCAAGGGATCGGCCTCGTGGCAGCGGCCTATCTCATTCTCTCTTGGCTTAGCCGCCGGGTCTATGTGATCTTTTTTTCCTATCTGCCCTTCTCGACCTTCTTGTGGATTCTAGCGGGGCTGGTGGGGGTGGCCTACATCGGCTATCGCCTCATCTTTGGGGATCCGCCCCAGTACCCGCCCGAAAGCTGAGGGGACTAAGATATCGAGGAAGACCTTCGGCAACTGGGCAATGGTAGCTGTGCCTCTGATTTCGGCCCTGAACATCGACTACCGGCCTTTGCAGGAGCTGTTGTTGGCAGGAGCCTGGCGGGAGGCGGATCGCCTAAGTCTACAATTGCTGTGTCAAGCAGCAGGAGAGGGGGCACTGCGGCGGGGCTGGTTGTACTTTTCTGAGGTAAGCCGGATCCCAGTGGAGGATTTGCGCACCATCGATGCCCTGTGGCGGGCGGCTTCTGGGGATCGCTTCGGCTACTCGGTGCAGCGGCAGCTGTGGCTGGGGGTAAATCGCAATTGGGAGCGCTTTTGGTCGCTCATTGGCTGGAAGCAAGGCTACCACTGGACCCGCTATCCTGAGGAGTTTACCTGGGATCTCTCTGCTCCCAAGGGTCACCTGCCCCTTTCCAACCAACTGCGGGGGGTACGGGTGCTGGAGGAGTTGCTCACCCACAGGGCTTGGGAAGAGTCGTCCGGCTAAGTGTCTTCTAGTGGGATTGAACTGTGGCCGAGCACCTACAACTAACCCAATTTCCCCACTTGCCTGTCGACCTGGCCCAGGCCTGTGAGCAGGCCATTCAGGCCACGCAGCTGGCCATACAGGCGGGGTATCGCCGTTTGCTCATTGAGCTTCTTGCTCCTGAGATTAAACCAGAGGTCTTGGCCCGGCCGTTCTTGCAGCTGCTCCAGCCACCAGCTTTGGTGTTGTTTAGCGATGCCGGCGGAGCAGCCCTAGCCCAGCGGGAGTGGGGATCCCTTCCCGAAGGAGTGCAACTGCAGAGCCTGACTGCCCGCACCCAACCTACACCAGAACAGAGCCTCCTTTTCGTCATGCCAGCAGTCTACAACTTGGACCAGGTGGAGCGGGTCTGCCAGGCGGTCAGCGGCGGGGATCCGGCCAAAGGCCGGGATCCCAAGCCGGTGGTGCTCCTCAACCCCCAGCTTCAAGACGCCGCCACCGTGGGAGTGGGGTTGGCGGGCCGGCGGCTGCGGCAGCGCTTCCTGAGTACCTTTGAGACCAGCTACTATCTGCGCTCACTGGTGGGAGGGGCTCTGTTTCGCGCCTATCCGGATCCCTGGAGTGTGTGGCAGGAGGAGGAAGACGGCTGCTACAGCGTCCTCCAGACCTTTAGAGCTCGGCCCAGCGGCGAAGAAGTGGCCGAGCTGTTCCGGGCCCGCAGAAGAGGGGCTCCCTGGTGGAGCTGGCGGCGCTGGTTGGGATCCCTTTGATGCGTTTTGATGCGCTTGCGTTGGCCGGGCGGCGCACCATTGTTCCCCAAGTAGCCTGGCCAGAGCTCCTGCTTAGATAGCTTGCACCCTCTGCAGGCCTAGTCTCAGCTGAGAACAAAGTTAAGATTAACTTAGATCTCGCCAAACCATCCGAGGGGGCTGCTTCCCCAGGCTCCTGGAAAGGGAGGATGTTGCCCGAACGCAACTCCTCAGGTGTTGATTAGCTGGGAACAACAATGCCTCTTGACAACCTGCGCGGACTCTACCAACAAGTGATTCTCGAGCGCTACAGAAAGCCTCGCAACTTTGGCAGGGTAAATCCGGTTCACCGCCACCAACGCGGCCATAACCCCTCCTGTGGCGACACAGTTGATCTCACTTTGCAGCTGGATCCCAACCAGGAGCAGATTGTCGATGTCAAATTCGAGGGGGAAGGTTGCGCTATTGCTATGGCTTCTGCCGATTTAATGGCTGATGCTGTGCGGGGGCGTACTATTCCCGAAGCGCTGCAGTTGGTGGAGCGCTTTCAGGCCATGATGCGCGGCGGCGAAGAATTTCCCCGAGAGTACCGCTTCCTGAATGCCATGAAGGGGGTCGCCCAGTTCCCAGTGCGCATCAAGTGTGCCAACCTGGCATGGCATGCTCTCAAGCACGCGCTGCAATCCCCTGGCTCTGCAGAGGAGTCAGGGTTTGTAAGCAACGAAAACGTTGAGTGACCTCCTCCTGCACTCCTGCTAGTCCCTCCACGAAGGGGCCAGGGAGGTCCCACGGCGGGGCTGTAGGGCAGCCTACCCTATCTTCGCGGGGGGTGTCTACGAGTCCAGGGCGAGGCTCATAGCCACATCCAGTAGCAACAGAACTCTGGCTGCTGCAGAAGCCCCGTTTGTGAAGGCAAGCGCTAGGCAACGAGAACCGCTTAAAGTTGAAGACAAAAAAAGAGCCAGAACTTTGGCTGGATAACGTTGGCCGAAGCAGAGATTTTGCAATGAGAGCCATTCTAGTAGCAGTCACGATTGGTTTAACCGGGATCCCTGGCCTAGCCTCTCTGCCAGTGGAGGCCCAGACCCTTTTTGAATTGGGTGCCTACCGTCTTGACCAGGGGACCCTTATCCCCGTCGGCAGCCTCAGCAGCGAAGGGCCGCAGTACTTTTACCCGGACACCCTCTATCCCCTAGAGGTGGCCGTTACGCAGAACATTTTCGACAGCCAGGGGCGCTTGGTGATCCCAGCCGGCAGTCGCGTTTTCGGGCAAATGGAGCCAGCAGCGGGCGGATCCCGCTTTGTGGCCACTTCCATTGTCCTTGGCGGTCGCACCTACAGCCTGCGGGCTTCTTCCAGCGTCCTTCCCGACGAGAAGGATCCCCGCCACTCCACGGCTGAGGCCATTGCCCAAGATGCGGCTATTGGGGCAGCGGCGGGTGTGGTGCTAGGGGCACTCACGGGCAACCTCTCGCTAGGTAACGTTCTGGGGGGCGCGGTGGCGGGAGGGGTGGTGGGCAATGTCACGGCTCCCCAGGTGGTGGTGCTACGCCCTGGCCAGTCCTTTTATTTGACCTTGGAAGCTCCACTGGCTTTGTAGGAGCTCCGCCGAAAACCGTTGGTGGCTTCTCCACTGACCTGCCCGCAGCTTGTGGTCCCCCTGGTGGATCAAGGGGGAAGCCGGCTGCTCTAGCCACTAACGCCAAAGAAGCAGGTTGGAAGGGATGGATGGCCGGCAACTTGTGATTGACTGGGGATCGGTTAGATTGCGGATCCCTGACACCTATGGCGGTAGAACCCAAGTCCACCCCTGCCCTGCACACCACTGAGCACACCTTTACCGCTGGAGGAGAGCCCTTCCCCTACAAGGCCTTGGCTGGTTGGCAAAGGCTCTTCCGCCGAGAAAAGCCAGTAGCGGAGATCTTCCACGTCGCCTATTTGCGCCAGGACGCTGAGCCCCAGCACCGCCCTCTTACTTTTGTTTTCAACGGAGGGCCAGGGGCAGCCTCTGCCTATCTGCACATGGGTGCGCTGGGGCCGAAACGCATTCGCTTTGGGCCCAACGGCAGTCTGCCCCCCTCGCCGGTACACCTTGTGGATAACGCCGAAAGTTGGCTGCCCTTTACCGACCTGGTCTTTGTCGACCCAGTAGGGACAGGCTTTAGCCGCGCCATCTCGGAGGACTCCCCATCTTCCAAAGAGTCTCAGGGAGCTGTGGCAACCTCTGCCCCCAAGCCCACTCAGCCGCTAGACAAGGAGGAGGAGCCTCCCAAGGAAGCGCCCTTCTGGGATGTGGAGCGGGATCTGCAGTCCTTAGGCGAGTTTATCCAGGGCTTCCTCTCCCGCTACAAACGCTGGCTCTCTCCAATTTTTATTGCTGGTGAGAGCTACGGTGGGTTTCGGGTGGCACGGCTGGCCAAGGAGCTGCAGTCCAGGTTTGGGGTCGGCCTGTCAGGGGCCATTCTCATTTCGCCAGCGCTTGAGTTTGGGTTGTTGGAGACCAACGATTACAACCTCAGCAGCTGGGCAATGCTTTTCCCTTCCTATGTAGCCACAGCAGCCCATCATGGGCGGTGTGGTTGGGGGGAGGATTTGCAGCTCCTGCTGCCCAAAGCAGAAAGCTTTGCCCGGCAACGCCTGTTGCCGCTTCTGGCCATGGGGGAGGCAATGCCAGAGGCAGAGCGGCAAGCCATCTATGCAGAGATGGCGGCAGGGATCGGACTCTCACCTGAGTATGTGGCCCACAAGGGCGGGCGGATCGACCCGGCCAGCTTTGCCCGCGAGCTGTTGCGCTCCCAGCGGTTGGTGTTGGGGCTCTACGATGCCTCGGTAACCACCGTGGATCCCTTTCCGGATCGGCCTACCTTTGCAGGATCCGATCCCACCTTGGATGGGGTGGATCGCCTGTTTACTGCCGCCATCAACAGCCACCTGCGGGAGACCCTCCAGGTGGACACAGACTTGACCTACCACCTCCTCAACCTAGAGGTGTTCAAGTCCTGGCGCTTTACCCCCAAAGGGGAGCTCAAGCAGGGGTTCATTGGCGCTATGGACGAGCTGCGCAGCAGCATGGCTCTCAATCCCCACTTGCGGGTGAGCATTCACCACGGCTTCTACGATTTGGTTACGCCCTACTTTGCCTCTAACCACCTGGTGGACTTGATGAAGCTGGATCCTCGCCTTAGGGCCAACCTCCTCTTGCGCCACTACCGCGGCGGCCACATGTTCTACACCTGGGATCCCTCGCGGGTGGAGTGGTTTGCTGAGATGCGCCAGTTCTACCACAAGGCCATTGCTAGCCTTTCGGGGTAGGCGGCTCACCTCAGGCTTCCTACTCCCGCAGCCAACGGGTGGTGCCATCTTTTTGATCGATGAGGGTAATCCCCAGGGCCTTTAGCTGCTCTCGAATCCGATCCGCCTCGGCAAAGTTTTTCGCCCTGCGGGCAGCCGTGCGCTGCGCCACCAACTCTTCGATCTGCTCCTGCGGCAGAGGCAGCCCCTCTTTCTGGAGGGCGCTTGCCTGGCCTGGAGCAGCTACAGCCGGCTGCAACCAGCAAAAGCCCAGCGTAGCTAAGATCTCCAACAGGGCAGCACCCTTTTGCCCGAGTACCTGCGGCTCCAGCTGGGTGTAGCCCTGGTGGGTCAACAGGTTGTGCTCACGGATCAGTTCCTTGGCCAGTTCAAAAGCAACAGCCAGGGCCCCAGGGGTGCCAAAGTCATCGTCCATAGCCGCTTGGAAGGCTTGCATCGCCTTGGGATCAGGGGAGGCTGTCTCCCCTTGGCAAAACTGCTCGGCGCAGTGGATCCCTTTCTCGAGGGTTTCCCAGCCGCGGCTAGCCGCCTGCATTCCAGCCTCGGTGAGGTCAATCGGGCTGCGGTAGTGGGTCTGCAACAAGAACAGCCGCAGGGCCATAGGGTGATAGACGGCAAGCGCCTGGCGCAGGGTGGTGAAGTTGCCCAAAGATTTGGACATCTTCTGGCCGTTGACGTTGACAAAGCCGTTGTGCAGCCAGTACTTGGCCAGCGGCTTGCCGGTAATCGGCTCGGATTGGGCGAGCTCATTCTCGTGGTGGGGAAAAATGAGATCGGCCCCGCCGGCGTGAATGTCGATGTGATCCCCCAAGTTTTCCCGCACCATGGCCGAACATTCGATGTGCCAGCCCGGACGTCCCCAGCCCCAGGGAGACTCAAACCCCGGCTCGGAAGGGGGAACCGCTTTCCAAAGAGCAAAATCCCAGGGATCTCGTTTGCCAGCCCCTTCCTCCCCTACCCGGCCACTGGCCCCTGCCTCCAGCTCCTCCAGCTTGCAACCGGAGAGTTGACCGTAGTCTGGGAATTTACGGACAGTGTAGTAGACGCTATAGCCTGGGATTTTCCCCTGCGGATCCCGTACCCGATAGGCAAAGCCCTTGAGCTCTAGCGCCTGGATTAGCTCGAACATTGCCGGCAGGGATTGGGTTGCCCGGGGGTAGAGATCGGCCCGCTTGACGTTGAGGCGATCCATGTCCTGGAAGTACTCGGCGATGAAGCGTTCCGCCACCGCCTGCATCGATTCGCCCCGCTCCAGTGCCCGCTTGAGGATCTTGTCGTCCACATCGGTAAAGTTCTGCACATACTTGACCCAGTAGCCCCGCCACTCTAGGTAACGGCGCACCATGTCCCACACCACATAGGCGCGCGCGTGACCCAGGTGGCAGAGGTCGTAAACTGTAACACCGCAGACGTACATCCGCACCAGTGGCTTTTCCCCCTCCGCCACCTCACTAGCAGCAAGGGGCTGGAAGACTTCTTTGCGGCGAGTCAAAGTGTTATAGACAACTAAAGTCATGGAAAGCCCTAGCTTGTAGTTGTAACTTTAAGTACAGCAAAGTGGACTCTACTTTCCAAGGCGCCGTCCTCCCCGGGATAAGGCTAGGCAAAATTGCAAGAGGTAGAAGGCTGAAATCATCGTAGTGCAACCATCGTAGCTGGAATTACCTGCGAAGACTTGTCTAGATTTACCAACTACGGTAACCTAACCAGAGTGCAAACTGATTCGTTACATTGGCTTGAGCCTTGCTGCTTTCAAGCGAGGCGCGGGGCCAAGAGGTTACTTCTTCTCTTGCACTCTACCTAGTGGTGTGAGGATGCCTCCAAAATTAACCTTCTCAGATTCTCAGAGGGAGGAGCTAGATACCCCTAGGACTTTCTCTCCGGCTGAGGATTCGGTAGGAATCCCGCCAGCTCCAGATCCCTCTGGGGAAGGAGGCAAGGAGTGGGATCCTGAAACGTTCTCCGCCCTATCCAGACGTTGGTGGGCTGGCTTGGCCCTCTCTCTCAGCTTAGCCAGCCTGGTGTGGCTCCTAAAGCTGAAGGCGGATCCCAGAGCAGAGGTTTGGCAGGAGCCGCTGCCGAGTTCCGCTGAGGAGCCGGGCTCCTCCGAGAGGGCAGCTCCCTCGCCGGGGGTTGCTTACCGAGGGTATCCAGCCTGGGCCACCGGTCTTTTACTCATGTTGGGTGTGGCGGGGGCTGCTACTCTGCAGCAACGCCAGCTGTCTCGTTACCCTTTGGGAGCAGAGCTAGCCGAGCTGATCCCACCCTCAGTGCATACCCTCTCCGGCGCCCTGCAGCAGAACTACGAGCTCAAAAAAGCCCAACTGCGGCAAGCCCTCGAGGCTGGTCAAATCCCAACAGGGGAAGGGCCCCGAGGCATTCTCGAGCATGAGGTGCAGCCAGGAGAAACCCTCTGGCACCTAACCCAGAGGTATCAGCTCGATGCTGCTGCCATCGCCGTTTCCAACGGCCTGCAGGCTAGAACTGAGCTAAAGCCAGGGCAGAAACTGCTGATCCCTAGCCAGCCGGGGTTAATCTACACCGTCAAGGCAGGCGATACCCTGGAAGGTATTGCCAAGCGCTATCAAGTTCCGCAGCAACGAATTATTGAGGCCACCCCTCTGGAGCGGCCTGAATATTTACGTATTGGCCAGCGGCTGCTCATCCCCGGTGATGTGGGCGAGCTAATCCGGCGGGAGAAGGAGAGAATTGCCGCTCAAAAAGCCCGCGAAGCGGAAGAGCGCCGCCGCCAGGAAGAGGAAGCCCAGCGCCAAGCAGAGGCACAAGCTCGCTTACAAACTGAGCGGCCACGCCGAGCCCAGCAGAGGCTGCCAGCAGGGCAGGCCCTTTTGACCCACACCGTGAGAGCCGGCGACACCATCGAGCGGATTGCTGCTCGCTACGGGGTGACGCAGCGGTCAATTATCCAGGCTAACAACCTTCCCAACCCCCAGTTGCTGGGCGATGGGCAGCGCCGCACGGGGGGGGGGGGGGGGGGGGGCGGGGGGCGGGGGGGCCGCGGCGGGGGGGGCGGGGGGGCGGGGGCGGGG